>NZ_JBFODQ010000080.1:0-36021 GCF_040908355.1 Aeromonas sp. R2-2
TTCTACCGTCATCCCAACTTGCGCAAGGCGGGACCAGAGCAGGTTACGCCGGTGGCTCCGGAGCAGGTCTGGGTCGCAGATATCACCTATCTGCCCACCAGGAGCGGACCGCTGTACCTGAGCCTGGTGACGGATGCCTACTCACGCAAGATAGTAGGCCACCACGTACACGAAGGGATGCACGCCGAAACGGTGGCGATGGCGTTCAAGAAAGCACTGAAGCAACGGCGTGGCGGCGGTGAACTCATCCATCACTCGGACCGCGGCGTGCAGTATTGCTCGGTGCTGTATCAGTCATTACATGAACGGTACGAGGTGAAATGCTCGATGACGGATGGGTATGACTGTTACCAGAATGCGTTGGCGGAGCGGGTGAACGGGATTTTGAAAGGAGAGTTATTGTTGCAAAGCCCGCAGGATTTGACGCAAGCGCGGGAAATGGTGCGTGAAGCGGTGGATATTTACAACGCGGAGAGGCCGCATCATGCGTTGAAATACAGAACCCCCGATGCGGTACATAGGGGGTTCTGAGTAGAGAAATGCTAGTTGAAAATGTGTAAACCTATTTCAGGACTAGGCAGAGTTCCGGCTTAGCCTTGCAGCAGCAGACGGTTGATGCGGGAGACGAAGCTCGCCGGATCGTTCAGCCCGCCCTGCTCGGCCAGCTGGGCCTGTTCGTGCAGCAGGGTGACCCACTCACCGAACAGTGCCTCGTCTTCGATGGTGTCGAGTTTCTTCACCAGCGAGTGATCAGGGTTGAGCTCCAGAATGTACTTCTGCTCCGGTACCGGCTGGCCGGCCGCACGCATCAGCTTGATCATCTGGGTGCTCATACCGTAAGCGTCGGTGACGATGCAAGAAGGTGAGTCGGTCAGACGGTGAGTGACACGCACCTCTTTCACTGCATCGCCCAGGCTCTTCTTGACCCGCTCCACCAGACCGGCGTTGGCCTTCTCGGCCTCTTCCTGCGCCTGCTTGGAGGCTTCATCTTCCAGATCGCCGAGATCCAGTTCGCCACGGGTGACGGAGATAAGCTGCTTGCCGTCGAACTCGGTCAGGTGGCTCATCAGCCACTCATCCACACGCTCCCACATCAGCAGCACTTCGACACCCTTCTTGCGGAAGATCTCGAGGTGCGGGCTGTTCTTGGCTGCAGCATAGGAGTCAGCGGTGATGTAGTAAATCTTCTGCTGACCTTCCTTCATGCGGCCAACATAATCCTCGAGAGAGACGGTCTGGGCTTCGCCCTCGCCAGCGGTGCTGGCAAAGCGCAACAGTTTGGCGATCTCTTCGCGGTTGGCGTAATCCTCGGCCGGGCCCTCTTTGAGCACGTTGCCGAACTCTTTCCAGAACTTGGCGTACTTCTCGGCATCGTCTTTCGCCAGCTTGGAGAGCATGGTCAACACGCGCTTGGAGCAAGCCTTGCGCAGGGAGGCGGTCACCTTGTTGTCCTGCAGGATTTCACGGCTGACGTTGAGCGGCAGATCGTTGGAGTCCAGCACCCCTTTGACGAAGCGCAGGTAGGTCGGCATAAACTGCTCGGCGTCATCCATGATGAAGACGCGCTGCACATAGAGCTTCAGACCGTGCTTCTGCTCGCGGTTGTAGAGGTCGAACGGTGCGCGGGCCGGTACGTAGAGCAGGCTGGTGTACTCTTGCGCCCCTTCCACCCGGTTGTGACCCCACAGCAGCGGATCTTCAAAGTCGTGGGCGACGTGCTTGTAGAACTCCTGATACTCCTCGTCCTTGATATCTTTCGGGTTGCGGGTCCACAGTGCCGTGGCGCGGTTGACCTGCTCCCACTCGCCCGGGGTGCCGACGATGGTCTCGCCATCCTCTTCGCGATCCGGGGTACCCTCTTTGAACATCTCTACAGGTACGCTGATGTGATCGGAATATTTGCCCACCACGGAGCGCAGACGCCAGTCGTCGAGGAACTCGTCCTCTTCGGCACGCAGGTGCAGGATGACATCGGTACCGCGACCCTCTTTGGTCACATCAGCGACGGTGAAGGAGCCTTCCCCTTCCGATTCCCACTGTACGCCCTGCTCCGGAGCAGTACCGGCGGCACGGGAGACCACGGTCACCTTGTCGGCCACGATAAAGGCGGAGTAGAAACCGACCCCGAACTGACCGATCAGCTGAGAATCCTTGCCCTGATCGCCGGAGAGGTTTTTGAAGAATTCTGCGGTGCCGGACTTGGCGATGGTCCCCAGGTGCTCAATCACCTGATCACGGGTCATACCGATCCCGTTATCGGAGATGGTCAGGGTACGCTTCTCTTTGTCCACCACCAGACGCACACGCAACTGGCCGTCGTTTTCGAACAAAGAGGCATCGGAAAGCGCCTTGAAGCGCAGCTTGTCCGCCGCATCGGATGCGTTGGAGATCAGCTCGCGCAGGAATACTTCTTTGTTGGAGTAGAGGCTGTGAGCCATCAGGCTCAGCAGTTGTTTGACTTCAGTCTGAAAGCCGTGGGTTTCGGCATGAACACTTTGGGTCATGGACCAATCCTCAGAAACATCGGGTTGAACATATGCCCAACCTAGATGGGGACGGCCAATCAAATATCAAGGGGCGAGTGTGCAATCCCGCTCACTCGCCCCTTTAAATCCGCTCAAACGGCTATTTCTTACCCAGCGCGACCGCTATTAATGCGGGGAAACTGGCTTTCGCCTTGCTATTTCAAGCGTTGGCGCCCCATCAGGGAGTGGGAGAGCGTAGTGCCATCCACCAGCTCCAGCTCGCCCCCTACCGGCACCCCGTGGGCGATGCGGCTCACCTCCACCCCGGCGGTACGGGCCATATCGGCGATATACCAGGCGGTGGCATCCCCTTCAATGGTGGGATTGGTGGCGAGGATCAGCTCGCTGATGTGCTCTTCCTTCAGACGGCGCTCGAGAATATCGAGCCCCAGCTCCTCCGGGCCGATGCCGTCCAGCGGCGACAGATGGCCCATCAGCACAAAGTAACGACCGGAAAACTGACCGGTCTGCTCGATGGCCGCCACGTCCGCCGGGCTCTCCACCACGCAGAGCAGGCCATTCTCTTCCCGCTTGGGATTGGCGCAGATATCGCAGCGATCGTTCTCGGTAAAGGTGCGGCAGTGGCTGCAGTGGCCAATCTCGGTCAGGGCGCGAGAGAGCAGCTGGGCCAACCGCAAACCGCCGCTGCGCTCACGCTCGAGCAGGGTAAAGGCCATCCGCTGGGCAGACTTGGGCCCCACCCCAGGCAATACCTGCAGGGCTTTCATCATCTCATCGAGCAGGGGACTGAACTTCATAACACTCCTTACACAGGCCTGCCCCTCGCCACCACCAGGGCCACGACGGGTCAGCAAAACAGGATAACGCCATTGGCGCAGGACTATACCCGAGCCCGCCGCCCATCGCCATCGGCTTGCCCACAGCTTCTCTCGTTTTGCTAACCACCCGGTTATGCCAATCGGACACTTTTCACCGAGGCACTGGCTACCCAAAGTTTGGCTCAATTGGTTTCCCGCCGGATCGTGCAGGAACCGCTCGGTCAGTTCACCACGCACCTCCAGCAAGCGGTCCAGCGGGTCGTAGCGGTAGTGCTGCTCCCCTTGCACGCTGTCATTGATCTGCAGCAGATTGCCGGTGCGGTCATAGCCGTAACGCCGCTCACGAGCGACCTGTTTGCCCCGTTGCAGTCGCAGCGCCGTCAGGCGCCCTTGCTCGTCATATTCGTATCTTGGGTCAGCGCCCCCTGGCTACGGCGCATCTCCAATCCAGCAACCATCTGGTGGCGAGTCAGCTCGGCGCCGTTCAGATCAATCCCGCTTAGCTCGCCATGCAGGTAGTGGTAAGCCAGCTTGTTGCCATCGGGCAACTGCCAGTGGGCCAACCGCCCCATAGCATCATGCTTGAAATAGCTGGAAGCCCAGCCCTGATGCTCGGCCAGCAGATTGCCAGCGGTATCGTATTCAAAGGTGAGTGGCCAGGCGCCATCGTCCACCTGCGTCAATTGACCGTACTGGTCATAGCTGAACTGGATTTCACGGCCATCGGGCAAGGTTTTTTTAAGCAGCCGCCCCATGGGGTCTCGCTCATAGCGGGTGACCAGCTCGGTCTCCTGCTTGCCGAACTCGACCTTCTCGCTCAAATGACCGTTGAGGTCGTAGCGGTAAGCGGTGGTGCGACCATCAAAGCTGGTTTCCCGCGCGACCAGGCCATTGGGGAAGTAGTGAATGCGGTGCTGCTCGCCATGCTCGTTCTCAATCTCGCTCAAGAAGAGCTTGGCATTGTCGTAACGATACGTGAGCTCACTGCCATCGGGGTTGATGCGGCGGCTTACCAGATGCAGGCCGGGGTGATATTAGTAGCGGGTCTCGCGGCCCAGCTCATCCCACTTGGCTGTCACCTTGCCGTAGGGGATGTAGAAGTAAAGAAAGAAAAAGGTCAGGACATGACGTTATCCTGACCTTTACACATTCACATATTGAAAGAGGGCTGACTGCGTTAATAACGGTTCAGTCCAGTGTCCAACAATAACCAGACCTGTACAGATAGCTTCGCAAACGCCCGATTACGCTGCGCTAATCGAGCATGAGCCCAGTAAAAATGGTTGGTATCCAGAATCCCAGTGGTGCTAAAAAACACCTCATATATTTACACCATTCTTCAATAAGCAGGGGAAATACGTTTGCCGACACAAAAGCGATCTAAGTCAATCTCAAAAAACCAATCTTGAAAGTTATCAACCACTTTATCGAACGCCCCCACTATAGCAATACCACTAACAGAATTTGGATGTTGAGATATATATTGATAAAAGACATTCTATGTTGAAGGGTGTATTTTTCCAATCATATTGCCTGCAAGATCATAGACAGTTGCATCAAGGTGATCCCCTGTGTCATATTCCATAGAAACTACTACTTTTTTTGCTCAGAATACACCGCATAGCCTTTATTGGGGTGTAACAGTCTAATTGACTGTTCACCACAAGCCCATTCACTATACATGAAATCAGTATCATTAATTATTTTCACTTTATTTCCTTCACATCGACAATCTTAAGATGATTCATTTTTTTCAACTGGGTATCGTGCCCCCACTCGTCTCACTCGGCCATCATATTACTGTAGAGAATGTGGAAACCAAAAATAAAAAGGCCAGAAGTTTGCATTACTCTGACCTTTATATATTCAAAACTTGAAAGATAGTAGTTGAATCAACAAATATTCATTCCAATATCCGACGATAGCCAGATCTCTAAAAAATAAATCCGTGAACACCCAATCACGCTGCAACAACCGAACAAACGCCCCTGATTGGAACCCCACCGCTTTGGCGGCTTTCCCATAACGATAGGCGCCACAGCATTTACACTACTGCCTTTATCTTCTTGACAACCATAATTCACACTTTTTTAAGTAGTCATCCTTATTAAATTTATGAGAAATAACCTTCTCCACCTCATTCCACCCTCCATTAGAATTCTCTGAATACAAAATCAACCATCATTCTCAATCAGATAACTATCACCATTATTCTTTAGCAAAGCGGTCCATGGCAAAAAGAACTCTTTAAAATCTGTAAACTGCTCTAAACAAAAGCCATTGGTCAAAGCCAGGTGTTGAAAATCATTTTTATCAATCATCATTCAAAACTCTCTAAAAATAGATTTTTTCTGTGGTAAAGAGCTGTGTTCCTCCACCAGAGGATGGCTGACTCACGCCTCTAACAGACCAAGAGCTTGGCATTGTCGTAGGATACTTAAGCTCACAGCCGTCCGGGTTAATGCGGCGGCTCACCAGATGTAGGTTGGGGGTGATACTCGCTGTATCCCCCCGATAAGAATGGCAGATGTCCCAATATTTTAATTTCCTTGGGGCATGAGTTATAACATCACCGTTGAAAATGTATTAAGAGGGAAACGACTGCCTCATTCATCGCCACTTTGTAATTGGTTCTGAAACAGAACCATTCTCAAGATTAATATCATGCTGCCAAAAACGCTCACCTTTAAATGGCGGCTCATGCGCAATAACAACTCTAACTATTTTTGCTTCATAAACAGATTCGTTTACCAAGCAATATATACTGGCGCCAGGTGTATTAAATATAAAATCGACAATGAAAAGCAAAGTTCCTTTTTTATCAAAAAAACTAACACTGCTGAATTCAAGAGCAGTTACTCTGTCTAATTTATTATCATAGACTGCATCAATGTAATCCCCTGAAACTGTTATTTTTTCACCGTCACAAATCCAAGAAATATCATCCTCATTTAGATCAATCCTCATGTTCACTCCTGTGGCAAAGCTACATCATCGATGATTTTCAAGTAAGCATTTTCTGTATAATTATTTTTCTTACTGGAAACTGCATTTTCGAAATCTTTATAAAGAAGTCGAATCTGTTCACCTCCCCCCGGATAGTACTTGTATGAACCATCAGGCATTTTTTCAATTTGTGGTCCAACAGGGCCATATTCTATGTCAAAGGGACGTTGCACTTCATAGGTAACTCTTCTATCAAGAGAACCTTTCCATTCTTCTTTGATTGCGAGGTTTTCTCTACCAAAGCTAGAGTTAGGTATCTCATTTGGAGTCCCAAACTGTCCAGGGAACTGAGCTCTACCTTCATTAGTGATCATATTAAAACGTTCTCCAGGTTGAATGACTCTCGTTTTAGGAGTAAATCCAACAGGCCATGGGGATGCATTATCCCTCACATTCTCAAATGCACTAACCAACGAATTGTCATCTTTAAACTGTCCAGCATGATGTTGTTCAAACTGCTTAAATACGTCTTGCTGCTCGGACGGAATTCTGGAGCGCGGCAATGAATCAGGACATTGCCCCGGCACATTGCTTAATCCCAGCGGATCCACCCAACCAATCGGGTTGGGAGCATACTGGTAGTTGTTGAGCCCGCCAGCCAAGCCTATCGGGTCGGGGGTGATAAATCTACCCGTTTCAGGTTGGTAGTAGCGGTGCCGGTTGTAGTGAAGGCCGGTCTCGGCATCAAAATATTGCCCTTGAAAACGCAGCGGCGTCGCCACTTCCGCTATATCTTCCCGCCATACATTGCCATAGGCGCGATAACGCACCTGCCAGGCTGTCGCTCCATTGTCACGGGTCAACGCCAGCGGGGTACCGAGGTGGTCAAGTTGATAATGGAATACCTCAGCATCCTGCCCTTCCCCTTCCAGCTGTACCAATGGCTTGAAGCTGCCCGGTTCATAGATAAAGCTGCGGTATTGCTCGTCAGTGCGACGTTTATCATCACCAAGCTGATAACTGTTTTCGGCAATCAGGTTGTTGGCCTGCCACAAGAATTCGGTGACCAGCTCGCCCTTTGCCCCACTCACCGTCTTGCGAATACGGCGGCCAAAGGCGTCGTAATCATAACGGGCCGTGGTGCCATCCGGCAGTTCAGCCCTGACTAGCTGATGCTGGCAGTCGTAGTGATAACGGGCAACCAGTGACTGGCCTTTGCCACGACGCTCGATGGCCAATCGGCCAAATTCGTCGTACTCAAAATGGCGATCGCCACTCAACAGCAGCCGGTTACCCTGGGTACGCGCCCCCTCAAACTGGCCACCCAGCGTCTGGCTCAACAGGTTGCCCGCCGGATCATGCAGGAACCGCTCGGTCAGTTCACCACGCACCTCCAGCAAGCGGTCCAGCGGGTCGTAGCGGTAGTGCTGCGCCCCTTGCACGCTGTCGTTTATCTGCAGCAGATTGCCGGTGCGGTCATAGCCGTAGCGCCGTTCACGGGCGACCTGTTTGCCCCGTTGCAGTCGCAGCGCCGTCAGGCGCCCTTGCTCGTCATATTCGTATTGTTGGGTCAGTGCCCCCTGGCTGCGGCGCATCTCCAATCCACCAACTATCTGGTGGCGAGTCAGCTCGGCGCCGTTCAGATCAATCCCGCTTAGCTCGCCATGCAGGTAGTGGTAAGCCAGCTTGTTGCCATCGGGCAGCTGCCAGTGGGCCAACCGCCCCATGGCATCATGCTTGAAATAGCTGGAAGCCCAGCCCTGATGCTCGGCCAGCAGATTGCCTGCTGCATCGTATGCAAAGGTGAGTGGCCAGGCGCCATCATCCACCTGGGTCAACTGACCGTACTGGTCATAGCTGAACTGGATTTCACGGCCATCGGGCAAGGTTTTTTTAAGCAGCCGCCCCATGGAGTCCCGCTCATAGCGGGTGACCAGCTCGGTCTCCTGCTTGCCAAACTCGACCTTCTCGCTCAGGTGGCCGTTGAGGTCGTAGTGGTAAGCGGTGGTGCGGCCATCAAAGCCGGTTTCCCGCGCGACCAGGCCATTGGGGAAGTAGTGAATGCGATGCTGCTCGCCATGCTCGTTCTCAATCTCGCTCAAGAAGAGCTTGGCATTGTCGTAGCGATACTTGAGTTCACTGCCATCAGGGTTGATGCGGCGGCTCACCAGATGCAGGCCGGGGTGATATTCGTAACGAGTCTCGCGGCCCAGCTCGTCCCACTCGGCCGTCACCTTGCCGTAGGAGTTATATTCGAAACGGCGGATGCCACCACCAGGCAGATTCACGGCTTGCAAGCGATCGGCCGCATTCCATTCATAAC
Organism: Aeromonas sp. R2-2; assembly: GCF_040908355.1. Classification (NCBI taxonomy): domain Bacteria; kingdom Pseudomonadati; phylum Pseudomonadota; class Gammaproteobacteria; order Aeromonadales; family Aeromonadaceae; genus Aeromonas; species Aeromonas sp. R2-2. Next base: position 8,574 of record NZ_JBFODQ010000080.1, read on the forward strand.
GGGTAATCGCGCCGCGCGGGTCACGCCGTACAATCTGGCGACCCCGCTCGTCATAGCGCCAGCGGGTCACGCCACCGTTGGCACCCTTCTCCTCAATCAGCTGCCCAAGACGGTTCCAGCTCAGTTCGATGCGGCTGCCATCGGGTTGCACCACGGTGCTGAGCTTGCCTTGCGCGTTATAGCTGTAGCGAGTCTCCCGCCCAAGGGGATCCCGTCTTGCAATCACATCCCCTTGCTCGTTGCGTTCAAAACGCCACTCACGATCCCCCTGCACTACCTTGCGAACCCGACCATCCCAATAGTGATAGACGGTCTGACTGCCATCGGGCGCAATCTCGCACTCCAGCAAGCCCGCTTCGTCATAGTGGTAACGGGTTTCGCCCCCCAGCGCATCGCGGGCTAGCACTTTCTGACCTTTGTCGTTATAGACAAACTCGCTGACCGCGCCGTCGGGATCTTGCTGACGGATCAGTCGAGCGTTGTTGTCATGCTGGTACACCTCCTGACTGCCATCCGCATTGCTGACCGTCACTTCACCCTTGTCATCATCCCAGGTGTAACTGACATCAAAACGGGCCACATCACTCCAGTGGCGAACCGCGCGCGCCAGCTTTCCTTCCCGATCCCATTCCCAGAAGAACCCTGCGCCGCCCGCCAGTCGGCGCTCCAGGATCACCCCATCAGGGCGATAGCGGTAACGTTCACACTCACCGGCCCCGTTTTCAGCCACCACCAGGTGCCCTGCATCGTCGTAGTAATAACGTTGCAAGGTCGCTTCTGGCTGCCAGTTAATACCGTCAAAATGCTGTAATTCGACAGCGGCCAGATATGCCTTTTGATAGACAATGCGAAGAGCCAGACCGCCCTCGTTTTCTATCCAGCAGGGGCGCCCCTGCTCATCGGCACGGATAGTGAGCCGGTTGCCATAAAGGTCTGACATGGCCGTCAAACGGCCTGTCTTGCCATGCCAAGTGAAATGCAGGAAGGGCGATCCCGCCTTGGCGACTATCACCTCGTCAGGCTCATCCCCCAGATAAACGGCCGCCTCTGACAACTGGTTGGTGATCATGGGTCTGGCTGCCGAGGGCATCGGCAACTCGATGGCAAGAGACTCCTGGTCCCACCAGGTCAGGCTATCTCCGTGACGTTCGAGCCGATGGGCCAGCGCATGACTCCACCCCGCCCCCATGCCACAGGAACGCTCAACCGCTGACGTGCGATAGAGGCGACCAAAGGTAAACGGCAGCATGCCCGGCAGATGGGCATCCTCCAGCGCCAGCAACTCCTCGCCGGTAACCATGGACACAGGGCAGTTGTTCTTGCAGGTTTTGGCTTCAGGTTGATGGGGTTTATTGGCCGATGTTGTCGCCGTTTTCGAGGCATCCGGCGTCTTTTTAATCTGCTTAAGCTCGGAATGGGGCTGGAATTTGCGCTTGGCTGCCGTCCCTTTATCTACCAGCGTTTTTGTACTGCCATCTACCAGTTTGAGATCAGCTTTCTTGGCCGGACTCAACTTGGCAGAACCAGCGATCAACACCTTTTTGGCCGTTTGGGCATGTTGCGCCAGATTGTGCTTTTTGGAGAGATTGACCAGAGAGCTCACCAGGCGCATCACTCTATCGCTATTCTTGGCCGCTGAGGCTGCCTTGGCGCCATAACGAGCAGCAAGGCCGGCACCACCGGTTAAAATCACACCGATGATGACATCAATCAGCACAGAGGAAATCACCTGAGACCCAAACTCGGTCTGCTGATCTGGCGGCAACATCTTGACCCAGCACACCAGGGCATAGGCATAGAGATAGAGCAGCGCTTCATCCTGCAATACCAGCATGGCGGCTTCCATCTGGGATGCTCCCGCCTTGGCCATGGCTGCGGCATCTACACCAAACTCAGCCAACTTTTTGGCATTCCCCACAGGGTCGGCCAACAAGTTGTAGATGGTTTTCAGATCGTCCCACACCCCAACCAGCGCCTTGCCAACGCCACTGGCAGCAGCCAACGCATGGCTACCAAATCCGGCTCCCGTGGCGCTATAACGGCTCCAAGCGACTTTGTGTTCGCTGCTCCACTCTCTGGTAAGCCATGCTTCCAGATCTTTTTGCACTGGAGCATAGGAGGCAAACAAGGCATCAAGGTCACTCTTCTTCACCTTGGGGTAAAAGGTCACCCGATAAGACTTGCCCGGAGTCAGCTTCCCGACTTCAGCAATCCCCTTGGCATCCAGGGTTCCCTCCTTCGCTACCGCTTCACTGACAAAACGTCCACGAACTATCTTGCCCGCTTCCACCTTGTAGGGGGTATTACCGATAGGAATAAAGCGCACGGATTCAAACAGATGGACCAGCCGCAAAGTGCCGCTCAACGGGCACTGCGTCACCACGGATTGCGCCTTCTTGCTGCTCGAAGACGCCTTTATCGTCTTGTCACCAACCTTGATGGTCTGCTCCATGTCCATACCGAGCATGTCGCCAAGAAAGAAACTCTCGGCATCCTTGCGGTACTCAGTCAGGGCATTGCGATAATCGGCGATCACCTGGGTGAAGACAGCCTGGCCGGCATTACTCATGCTTGAACCTCATTGAGCAGCGCCGCTTCCAGCGCTGGAAATAGATCGATATCAGGGGATGGGTAACGGGAAACGAAACGGGCAACTTTGCACCTGAGATTAGCCTCGGGGAAAGACCAGTAAAGCTGGCCATTCTCATCTGCCAGTTGTTGCATCAGGTTGTGGATAAGGGGACCTGTATCTTGCCCGGCCAATACAGCTGCGATAGCTGGAGGAAGTTCCCACCAGGGAAATGGACGTCCAGCACAGGGCTCCGATGGTTCCCATGAAAATCCATTGCCCTGACACCACATCGCATCCAGTTGCGGCAACAGCGTTGTCATGCCATCACCAAGCTGCGACACGATGGCAGACATATACACGCCATCCCAATAGCGAAAGAACACGGCTTCACCCTGATGCCAGATCTGGGTCAATCCCTGAAAATGGCCATAGAGGGTGCCAGCAGGTTGCGCTGTCGCCAGAATAAATCCCCAATCGCGAGCATCGGTCGTTTCAGCCCATTCGATAAAAGGACTCTCCTTGTCCAGCTCGACCAGATAGGGCATCACGGGGAGCCAGTCGTGATAGGGGGTACCGAGATAGAGTCCACGCGGTGTATGACGGCCATCAAGCTGGTAATAGTGCTGCAAGGGCGCCGCATCGCTGGCCCCTGCCAGTACGGCATAGAGTGGGCTGGTTTGCACGGCTACCCACTCGGCAAGCAACATAGCCTCAGATTTCACAGCCGCTCTCCTTGCACTTCTCACACTCCTCACAGAAAGGGGCGGCACTCTTCATGGTGGCCAGCTGGGCAGGACTGAGCGGCACCTTCGGCATGGGAGGAACTGACACACCATGAGGGCCGACAGGGGATTTACCCGCCCAACCTGAACCTGAGCCCGGGCCTCCCCCAGAGTTCATCTTGATAGTAGGGCCAACCAGTGTGACGCCACCACCATCCACCTTGATAAAGCAGCCGCCCACCTTGACGGTAATTTCAGATCCCGCCTCCAGTACCACCTTGGCGCCGGCCTTGATGTGCACCTCCTGCCCGGCCTGGGTGAGCCAACTTTGTCCCAGTTTTTGGTGCATGGAAGCATCCACCGTCAGCGAATAGTCAGCCTTGATCTGGTCGCGCTTCTCGCCTTCTACCGTCAGGTGGTCATTGGCCTTGATGCGGATCACCCGCTCGTTGTCGATGTCGGTGTGCTGGTCATGCTTGATGTGCCACGCAGCATCGTTTTCAATCAGCACGTTCAGGTCTTTCTGACCGTGGATATAAATCTCTTCCTGCCCAGCCTGGTCTTCAAAACGCAACTCGTTGAAGCCCTCGCCCTGGTGGGTTTCGGTGCGTAGCACGGTGCGGGTCTTGTTGGCTGGCAGCTCATACGGCGGCCGGTTGGTGGCATGGAAGGTACGGCCGGTGACGATGGGCTGGTCGGGGTCACCTTCGAGGAATGAGACGATAACCTCGTGGCCGATGCGCGGGATGGCCATCATGCCGTATTGGCCACCGGCCCAGCCCTGGCTGACCCGCACCCAGCAGGAGCTCTGGTCGTTGGAGCTGCCATAGCGGTCCCACGGGAACTGCAGCTTCACCCGGCCATGTTCGTCGCAGTAAATCTCCTCCCCTTCTGGGCCAACCACGATGGCAATTTGCGGGCCATCCACCATGGGCTTGTGGGGTGCTTCGGGGCTGCCGATACGGGCGCGCCAGGTGGTGCTCGCTTTCACCACACCAAATTCGTTGTGGTAGACGGTGGGGCCGCTACCGCCCTCTTCTTCCAAGGCTTGGGGTTGCTCACCTGTGTGGCGGATATGGACGGTTTGCCAGTCGATATTGAGGCTGCCGTTGGGGTGTTCGGTGAGTGAAAAGTGCTGACCTGGCAGCAAGGCCGCGCTATTGGATTTGCCACTGCCCACCACAGCGTCATTGCGCAGGGCATCGAGCCGATGCTGGACAAACGCCTTGCCGCTCGGGTCCTGCTTGTAGCGACCCGGGTAGTCAAAGTGCTGATATGTATCGCGCTGATGCTCGAGCTCTGCGCCCTGCTTTTTGTGGGAGAGACCATAAGCCGGGGTCTTGAAGCTGTAGTCCTTGAGCTCTACATCGCTTGGCCGTACCGCCTCGCGGTAGTGGAACTGGCGCACATAGGCCCCTTGTTCCAGCGAGCGGTTGCCGAGGTTGAAGAAGAGCTCGGGGCCAGCGGTCAGGGCTGCGGCATCGTCAGCAAAGACGATGCGGTGCTTGCCTGCTTCAAACTCGTGGAAATAGAACAAGCCCTCTTCGGCAGCTAGGCGATTCACGAAATCGAGGTCGGTCTCGCGGTACTGCACGCAGTATTCCCGCTGGGCGTGCTCGTTTTTCAGGGCAAAGGCGTAATCGGTAATGCCATGCTCTTGCAGCAGGATACTGAGGATTTCGTCGGGCTTTTGCGCCTGGAAGATGCGGGAGTTCTGGCGCAGGCCCAGTCGCCACAGGGCCGGTTTGACTTGCAGGCTGTAACGGGTGCGGCGAAAGCCGCTGTCCCCTTGGGCAAACTCGCTCACAACCCCGCACACCCTGCGCTGCAGCTCGCCGTTGTACCACACCATCAGCTCGCATGGCTGGTCCAGCACGGCGCCAAAGTCGACATCAGGCTGGCTACTCGCCAACTCCAGCTGCAGGTTGAACGGCCGGTTCAGCCCCTCATCCAGCTGGAAACTGGCCACCACAAAGGTGCTCTCGGGCAACGCCCCCACCTTGACCGTAAATTGTAATCCTGTGCTTTGCGCCATGACTCTGTTCCTTATCCTGCCTGTCCGCTACCGGAACCAATCACCACGCCACCGCAATCCACTGCCGTGCCGGTGACGGCGATGGGTTTGCCATTCACCAGCACAGAGCCAACACCACCGGCAATGGCCCGTGGGTGCGGCGGGTTGTTGGGCTTGTCATGGGGCGCCAGTGGATCACCTTGACGAGCCACAGGCTTACCATCGAGGAACACGTCGGGACTGGCAGCTATCACCGGGGTCGGTGGGAAGCCATCGTGGTCGGTGCCGATGTCACCGAGCAGTGCGATAGCGGGGCACATAGTCATTCTCCATATGAGCGGGGAGACGCACAGACATCATCCCTCTGCCCCTGTGCCCGATGGAACGCACCAGGCACAGGCGACTTTGATAAACAGCGGATAAACAGAACAGGCCGCAGCACAGGCTATGCCATTCAGCACTGGCGAAATTAGCCAAATAAAATCAAATGGTTAACCTCTTTCGATAGATGATAGAGTTATCCATTCGCAAGAGATTGCGCAAACTGGGCAATCCCCCTGCCAAACATTGCATCTGAAGTGCAACTCTCTGGAATATGCGCAACTGGTTGCGCATAACAGAGCAATCAGCTACCGGATAGCCCTTGTTGCAGTTGGTAAAGCCGGATGTTGAGTGCTTTCAAGTCACTCTCTATCCCTTTCAGCTCGGCAGCCGTAATAGGCTCCTGCGACGCTTTTCGCGCCTCCAGTTCGCTCAGACGTAAACTGAACGGGACCTCCTGCATCAGGTTCTTCTGTACCTCGTAGAGCTGAGACTTGAGGTAGGAAATCGTGACCGTCTTGCGCTGACGCTCCAGCTCCAGCAGCTGATCGATCAGGGCATCGACCCCGGCGCGCGCCTCCAGATAGGTCGGCACCCGGTTGAGATCCCCCTGCTGGCCGGCCAGCGCGGTCTGCCACTGTTTGTCGAGGGCCTTGACCGCCAGCGAATCGGGATAGAGCATCTGCAGCGAATTGCGCAGCCCCTCGCCATAACGGTACCAGTAGAGGGGCGAGGTCTGCTCCAGCCGATCCAGTTGGGCCTGATAACGCGACACCAGCTCGCTCTCCATCCCCTGCAGGGTCTGCTCTCCCAACACGATGCGCGCCTGGCGAATGTCGTCATAACTCAGAGCCTGCGGCAACGCCGCAGCGGGTTGTTGCAACCGTTGCGCCGCGATGCTCTTCTCCTGCTGCTGATGTTGCCAGCCAAGCCATCCCATCATGGGCAAGGCGCAGGTAAGCAGGCCACAGCCAAACCAGAACCAGGCCGGCCGCTGTTTGCGGTGCTGCTCAATCTTAAGCACGGTCGGCTTCATCTGCCCCTTCTCACGCCCCACCAGGATACTGCCCTGAGGCAAGTGCGGGGTTGCCCCGACAGAGGCGCCGTGGTCGCTCTCCATGTCGGATTTGAAGAAGACCATCGGCGGGATCTGCAGCTCATCCTTGAGGCCCGGCTCATCGGAGACGATGACGATCTCGGTCTCGTCAAACAGATGGGTGTACCCCTCGATAAAGTGCACCAGATTCTCGACCCGGGGGATGCGGCTCAAACCGGCGTTGTGTAGCTTCTCGCTGATTAGTTGCAGCGCCCGCTCGCAGCGGTAGATCAACCGCTTGTCCTCGTGGCTGATCTGGTACTGGCGGATCACGTCGCTGATGCGGGCAATAAACCAGTCGAGCATCTCGATGCGGGCCCGCTCCTGATGCACCGGTGGCCAGAAACTCTCCCACTGGGTGACGATCAGGTTGGCGAGAAACTCGCACCCTTCGGTAAAGCCGCTCAGCCCCTGAATGCGGGAGCGCGCCAGAGTGAAGTAGATGGCGGTTTGCAGATCCACCCCGTGCTTTTCAAAGATTTGACTGGCGAGATGGTGGATCAGCGCCCAGTCCACTTCGGGACGTGAGGCGTGACTGAGCTTGTTGATCTCGGCGCGCAGCGCCTCGTACTCAGGCAACATTCTGGGGTCACGCCCCACTTTGAGCGCCTGCTGGCCTTGTTGATTCTGTGACATATCGGATTCCAAAATGCGGGGGGCATGGCGCCCCCCAACATGATCAATAGAGGGATTCAGGCAAGCTGAACTGGCTGAACAGGCCGCCGGTGAAGGGGTTCTGGGCGCTGTCGGTATAGACCCGATAGGTCATGGCACCCTGATCCACCGGGAAGCGCACATCAAAGGTGGCCTCGTTGACCTGAGTCAGCTCCCCCTTGTCCATCAGGCGGAACATGGCCCAGGGACCGACAAAGCCCTCGCTGCGCGGTGAACGTTCGCGGGCAGCCGGTACCAGGGTGATCTTGCTCTCGGCCCCGTCGCGCATGGTGTTTGGCCACACCAGCGGGATCTTGTTGCGACGGCCGTGGGCATACTCCAGCAACTGGCCATCCAGGTTGAGCACACTGCGCCGCTTGTTGGCGGTGAGCTCGATGGGCTCGAGGGCAAATTGCACCTCCAGATTGCCCTGCTGGCTGAAGAAGATCTGGCGGATCCGCGCAGCGCGATCCAGCTGTTTTATAAGCTCGGCCTGAATGGGTGAGCTCAGTTCTCCCTCCATCAAGCCCCCCTCCACCATGGGTTTCAGGTTGACCTGATAGAAGTTATCCAGGGTGCCACCGGGGGCAAAGAAGCGCTCCATCTCGGAGAGCGGCACATCCTTGGCAGAACCCGGGTTGAACGGATAGCGATCCGCCAGTTGGCTGTTGAACGGTGCCAGCACCTTTGCCTGCCACTCCTGATTGAGGGATGACATCGCCAGATCAATCACCAGTTGCGAACTCTGATCCGCCAGTTGACCCACCCAGCGATTGAGCGGCTCGGGCAGACCACGGGCATACTGCTGCAATGCAAAGACCGGATCGGCGTACTTGTTGGTCAAACGCAGTTGCACCGCCTTGAGGGCTGACTGTCCCGGCTCGGTGGCATTGACGATCAGCTCCATATAGTGCTGCAGTTCAATCAGCTTCTGGTTCACTTCGGAAATGAGCGGCCCCTGTTCGCCACGGCCAGTCAAGACGCCATTGGTGGCCATAAAGGGGCGACCTATCCGGGCAGTGATCGCCTGCGCCGGATCTCCTTCCGCATCGGAGATCTTGCGAATACGGGTATTGTCATCCAGCGCTGCGAGCACCCGCTGGAATGGCTGGTCGTTGCCGGTGATGGCAGAGAGCACATCGAGCGCCTGCTCGGGGCTGGCAAGGGTCTGCACATCCAGATTGGTCAGCAATTTTTGCCACTGGTTGACGTAATCGGTGACATAGCGATCGTTGACCTGACGGGTGATCTCCTTGCGATCGGCCTCGCTCAACTGGCTCAGCTTGCGCTGGCCCAGCACCCAGGCATCCATGGCGGTGAGATCGATCAGCGCCTTGTCCTGCTTAAGGAAGAAGTCACTGAACCCGGGCCAGGTCAGCAAACGCGGCACCTGACCAGCGCTCTCGTTGCGCAGGGCAAACACGGTGTCGAAGGTGGGGCCCACCTCGTCACGGACATTGAGATCCGGCGGCAACACATCACCCGCCTTCACCACCAGATTCTGATAGACCCGCTGATACATAGGCAATTTGCCCAGTTCACGCTGGGCGCCATACACCGGCTCCTTGAACGGCACAAATGCCGTGATGGCAGCCTGATCCCGGGCGGCGCGAGCAGCGTGCCAGTCAGTGTGATCGAGGGCATAGTCAAGATGCTCCATCAACTGCTCCTGCACCGCCCCCTGCCCCGGGAACGCTTTCTGCCAGCGGCTGGCCATGTACTGCTCCACCAGCTCCTTGTTGCGACCTGAGGCATCATCCAGCATCCGCATCACCCGCAGGATCGAGAGCTTCTCCTCGCTGCCAGCCGGTGCCCGGTTGAGATCCTCCAGCAGCCCCTGCATCTGGGCAGGCAGGAAACGCAGCCCCAGCAGTTGCAGATAGGAACCTTCCACATAGGGGCCAATCTCATCCCCCTGATAGAGACCAAGGTCTGCCACTAGCGGCATCCGTTCGCGGTAGTTGCCAAAAGACAGGGTCGCCTCGCGAATAAGGTTGAGACGTGGCAACTGGCTGACACCGAAGGCATGTTCGTCAGCGACCTCGTTGGTCTCGGTGAACGCTTGCGCCTTGGTCAGTACATTGCGCCCCGCCTCCTCGTTGACCCGGTAGAAGTAGTGCCAGCCACCGATCAGGGCCGCCGAGAAGAGCGACAGGCAACTCAGGCCAATGGCCATCCGGCGACGACGATAGAGGGTATGCAGCCGATTTTCTCCGGCCAGATGGGCCTCGGGGAAGATGATCGAAGAGAACAACTTGCGCACAAAATAGGTGTTGGACTCCCCGCGCAGGGCGGAGTGAATAGGCTCGGGCAAGCTGTAACGCCGGGAAGCGGCCTGAGCAAAGGCATCGAACGGGACACCTTGCTGATAAACGGAGCTGATATAGACGCCGCGCACCAGCAGTGGTTTGCTCTCTTCAATAGTCAGGGTTTCATCGAGCAGGCTGGTCACATAATCCTTGAGACCCGCCAATTGACGAATAAACGAGAAGAGGGCGTTGCGCTGGGCGGCATCAAGCCGGGCCAGCATCATTTCCGGCAGATTGCGGTTGAGATTGTCGACCCACTGATCCCAGAACAGCGCCAGATCCTGCTGCCAGGATTTGCCCTGACTGCTGCCGGGGTTGAAGGTCACCCCCAGCACAGCGTCACGGGCCTCTTTATCCAGTTGCTCATAGACCACATCAAAGCCGCGCAGCATATCGAGTTTGGTGAAGGTGACATAGAGTGGCAGCCGGGTATTCATGGTGGCCGACACCTCTTGCAATCGAGCACGCATCAGCTGGGCATACGCCTTGCGCTCGGCCACGCTGGCCGCGGACAGCCATGCCAAATCAACGGTCAGTACCAGACCATTAAGGGGCTGACGACGACGGTGCTCATTGAGCCAGTTCAGCAGATGCAGCCAGAGTCGCTCATGTTTGCGAGCTTGCGGATCCAGCTCGGGCTCAGCTTGTGACAACAGTGCACCGGCCGGATCCAGCATCACGGCTTGCTCCCCCAGCCAGCAATCGACCAGCTGGCCTTGCGCCACGTCCCGCAGTTCGGTATCGAGTCTGGGATTGAGCTTGTTGGCCGGATTGGCACGGTGGATCAGGCTGCTCTTGCCGCTGCCGGGCAGACCCAGCACCAGATACCAGGGCATGGCGTAGAGCGCCCCCTTGCCAAGGTGTTCATTCAAGGCTTGCAACCAACGATTGAGGAACTGCGCCTGTTTGTCGATGAGCCCTTTGACCGGATCTTGTTCCAGCAGCACCTCATGCTGGCGCTCGGCCTTGAGCTGCTTCATCTTGCGCCATACCCGCCAGGAGAGTACCCCCAGCAGCAACCAGAGCCAGAGCAGGGTAAACACCACCCGCCCCCACAAGGGCTCGAATGGCTTGGCATCACGGATCTCGATGCGAGGCCCCAGCCACCACACCAGGATCAGGGCGACAACCCACAGCACCACACCGAGCAGGGGCCAGGAGGGTTTCAGTTTCGGCAGCTGTTGCCGCAGAAAGGTAAAGATGGTTTTGAACATAAAATGTGATCCAACTCCGACTCAATGACTCATTTCGGCACTTATTTCGGCAAATGGGTGGCATAGGGGGCCAGGCGGCTGACCAACCCGGGCTCCCACTGCGACAACCCAAGGCGATCTGCCTCTTGCCACAAGTGTTGATATTGCTGGCGCGCAAGCGCCTCCATGCCTTCCTGCTCCAACAACTCCGCCTGCACCAGCAAGGCATGGAAGCGGGCTCTTGGCTCTTTCATCTGTGCCATCCGCTCATCAAGCAGGGCGAGCGCGGCGGCAATCCCCTGCTCCCCATGACGCAAGGCGACCTCCTCGGCCAGCTCGGCCTGTCCGCTGCTGCCCCCACTGCTCTTGGCAGGCTGCAACCAGCGGCTGCACTCGGGGGAGAGAAACGGGGAACCATCGCTGAAGGTGAGATCCCGCAGCGCTGGCAGGCGCTGCAAAAACGCATCCAGCTCCGCCATGATCGCCTGCGCCACCGCGCCATATCCCAGCTTCTGGGCCACCTCGGCCGAGAGCCTGTGCCCCTCGAACCAGTAAGGGGCCAGCGTCAGGCTCTGCTCGATGCGCTGCCAGAGCGCCAGATCTGGCGTGCCCATAGCTGCGCGATACTCGTCCACCATGTCAACCGACATGGGCGCAAGCTGGGTCTTGTTGCCCTGCGCAGTCATGGGAGGTGTCGTGATGCCGGCCCAGATGGCGTGACGACGCAATCGATAACCGATCGCCGCCTCCGGCTGGCGCTCAATCAGCAGCTCCGCCACCTTGAGCTGGGTCTGTCGCCATGCCCGATCGTTGGAGCTGTCAATCTCGACCCCGGAGCCCTTGCTGCTGCCACTGAGCACCATGGTGCCTGCCATGCCGCTCGCACTGGCGGTGGCTGCCACAGCGCTGCTTGCTAGTTGACCTCCGGCATCTGCCTGGGCCTGGGCAACCTGTTGTCGCTGGGCCCGCTTCAACCCCATCACCAGAGGATCCAGCAGTTCCCCCTTGTCAGGGCACAGGGCCAGCCAGACGGCCTCCAGCTGTTCTGCCTGCGCCAGCAACTGCGCCAGTTCCGCCGCCGAGGCGCTCTCGCTCACCCTCGGCAGGGCCCCCTCGAAGCGCTTGATGATCTGCACCATCAATCGCTGCTTCTGGGTCGCATTCCCGGGCCAGGCCAACAGCCAGTAAGCCTTGATCCAGGCTTCCAGCAAGCTCAGCGCTGCGCCCATCGGGGTCGCCTTGGCGGGATGCTGCAGGCAGCGCAACAGCTGGGCCAGCACCCGCATATCCTTGGTGCGGCTCTCCAGCAACCCCAGACAGGCTTCGGCGACCGCATTGAGATCGACCTGGCTGTGGGCTAGGGAGCCCAACTTGACCAGCTCGGTCTCCACATAGTCCCAGCGAGGCTCATCGGCCAGCACGGCCCCTTTGATCTGTGCATCCGGCAAGCTGGTGAGCAGACGGCTACACCAGGGGTGTTGATAGCTCATCTTCCCCCCTACCAGCGACACTGTTGGCGCACCGGTATCAGCGCCTCTTTCAGGCCGCTGAGATCGACCCGCAGCAAGGTGCCGTTGGCCGCCTGAACCTGCAATTCACGATGACCGATCCAGCGCTTGAGCTCCTCGATGGCGGGCAAGCCGCGGCCATATTCGAGCAGCCATCCCTGATCCCGGATAAACCAGCTCTGACTGCTGCGAGTTGCTTGTCCATCCAGCGCGACCGCGACACTCTCCCCGCGCCACGGCGCATCCAGCCGCAAGCGAATATGGGTGATGCTGTTGACACAACCAATCGCTAGGGTGGCACCGCGCAGGGCCGGACGGGTCAATACCGCCGTGCCGCTCTCCTCATCCTGTCGCAACAGGAAGGGTGAGCTATCCGGCACACGGGCCAACTCCTGCTCCGCTATCGCCAGCCAGGCCGGAGACTTGGTGCTCTCCTTGCTACCTGATGGCGTCGCCTCATTACCAAGGGCGTCATAGCAGGCGAGCCGGATCAGAGGGGATGGCTCGCGACGACACGCTTGCCACGCCGCCATATCGAGGGGAGGCACCGCATTGCCGGTCGCCAGCAGCAGGGGCAACAAACCCATGATGCTCATCAGTTCACCTCCAGTTTCTGGCACTTGTGATCCAGGGTGCGCTTGGGAATATTGAGGCTCTCGGCCACCAGCATGCGATTGCCCTGAAAGTAGCGCAGGCGCGCTTCAATCACCGATGCCTCGTACTGCTGCATGGCACGGCGCAGATCGCGGATATGGTTGTAATCGTCCAGCGCATCGGGCAGCTCGGCACAGACCCGATCCCGCAGCTCCGGCGGCAAGGCGCCAAGCCCCACCTCTTCACCATGACGGGTGTGGGCACAGGCCACCTCCAGCAGATTGCGCAGTTCGCGCACGTTGCCGGGGAAATCGTAACTTTGCAGTTGCTTGAGGAACTTGCGCTGCAAGCCAGCCAGTCCCTTATCATCCTGCGCGGCAAACTGGGCCATGAAGTGCTGGCAGAGCAGGGGCACATCCTCGATATGCTCGCGCAAGGGGGCGATCAGCAGCAGACACTGGCAGAGACGGTGGTAGAGGTCAGCACGGAACCGCCCCTCCTCCACATGGCGGGTCAGCGGCTGATGGGTGGCAGCGATGAGGCGAAAATCGGAGTGATACTCCTGCTCTGCCCCAAGCGGCCGGTAGCTGCGGGTCTCCAGCACCCGTAGCAGCTTGGCCTGCATTGCAGCGGGCATATCGCCCACTTCGTCGAGAAACAGGGTGCCACCATTGGCCTGCGCCACCAGCCCGGTCTTGTTGGAGAGGGCGCCGGAGAAGGCCCCCTTCTGATAACCGAACAGCTCGCTCTCGATGAGATTCTCGGGAATGGCGGCGCAGTTGATGGCGACGAACGGCTTGGCAGCGCGCTCGGAGCACTGATGCACCAAGCGGGCGACCACCTCCTTGCCACTGCCGGTCTCCCCCTGAATAAGCACGGTCAGCTTGTGCTGGCCTGCCTGGGCGATCTGCTCGCGCAAGCCGCGGATCACCGCCGACTGGCCAACCAGCTGATCCCCCAGCAACTTCTCGTGCTGGCGCTGGCGCTCCCCCTCCCCCTTTATCTGACGCAGGGAGTCTCGCAGCACGTTCTGATCCCGGCGGCTACGCCCCAGATCGCGGATCAGGGTGAGCTGGTTGCAAAAGACCTGTGCCAGACTGGCCAGCTCGGGGCGAGCCGCCCACTCCTGCAACACATCGCCACTGTCCATCATCGCCAGCACGGCAAACGGCTTGCCGTTGCCATCATTGAGCGGAAAGGCGTGCAGGCCGCACTGCTGGCCAAGGTTGGCCAGCAGTGCGCGAAAACCGGCGTGCTCAATGCGGGCACCGCCATGGAGGGAATCCCAGGTGCGGGATTGCGCCTTGTGCAGTACATAGGCGAGTGGATGAGAGAAATCATCCACCGCCAGCGCCAGCGCAACCTCCTGCCCCTTGACCCACCCTTTGCACTCCAGCTGGCGGCCGCTCACGTCCAGCATGCCAAGCAGCAGTCCTTTGGGCTGGAAGCTGGCATGGAGGGTCGAGCTCCACCAGTGGCAGAGATGTTGTTCATCCCGTTGCGAGGTGAGCGCGAGGGCGAATGCGAGGGCTTGCTCCATGGTCAGCCCTCCACCTCGGCCACAAACTGGTGATCGGCCACCGAGAAGCGCACCCGGTTGATGGGCTCACCGGCCGAGAGGCGCTGCAACAGTTGCAGGGAAACCGGCGGCAACAGGGCCCCATCAATGACGGACTCCAGCATCCGCGCGCCATTCTCGCTGCGGTTCGCCCGCAGCAGGATCTCCTCGGCCACCTCGCTCTCCAGCACCACCTCGGCACCGAAACGCTCCTTGAGCAGCTTGACCAGCCGGTTGAGTTTGCCACCGACGATCTGCACCAGGGTGTCGTGACCGAGCGGCAGGTAGGGGATCACCTCCATCCGCGCCAGCAGGGCCGGTTTGAAGAAGGCAGCCAGCTCCGGATAGAGTGCATCCAGCAGGTCATCAGGCTGCTCGGCATGATCGACGATAGTCTGGAAACCAAGGTTGGAGGTGAGGAAGAAGACCACGTTCTTGCAGTCGATGATCCGCCCTTCCCCATCCGCTAGCTCGCCCTTGTCGAATGCCTGATAGAAGAGGTTGAGCACGTCAGGATGGGCTTTTTCCACCTCATCCAGCAGCACCACCGAGTAGGGCTTCTGCCGAATGGCTTCGGTCAGCACGCCACCCTCACCAAAGCCGACATAGCCGGGAGGCGAGCCGATAAGACGGGAAACGGTGTGCTTCTCCTGATACTCGGACATGTTGATGGTGGTGAGATACTGGCGACCACCAAACATCAGTTCAGCAATCTGCAATACGGTTTCGGTCTTGCCGACCCCGCTTGGCCCCACCAGCAGGAAGGCGCCCAGCGGACGGCCTGGACGACGCAAATCGGCGCGGGCGGTCAGCAGGTGCTTGTGCAGATGGGCCACCGCCACATCCTGCCCCTTGATGAGCTCGCCAAGATACTCCGGCAGACGGGTCACCACATCGAGCTCCCCTTGGGAGATGCGATTAAGCGGCACCCCTGTCCACTCGGCGATCACCGCTGCAATCTGAGTCTTGTCGACATGGGCAGAGACCAGTACCTCACCCTGTTGCAGCTCGGCCAGCTCGCGCTCGAGACCTGCCAGCTGCTCGGCAGCCGCTTGCGGATCGAGCGGCGCATCGGCGAGATCCAGCGCTTCTCTGGCTAGCATTTCATCCTGCTGATCGGCCAGCAGGGCGGCACGCAGCTCGACAATCCTATGCACCAATCCCTGCTGTTGCTGCCACTGGGCTTCCTGCTCACGCAGGGTGTCACGGCAGGTCTGCTGGGCCGCTTTCAGTTCTATGAGTCGCTCATCGTTGTCACCCAGACCGATCAGAGTCTGGCGCTCCAGCTGACGGATCTCCAGCTCACGCTGGCGCAGTTCGTTTTGCAAATGGCTGACGGCGCGCGGTGGCGTGGTGAGGTTGATGGCCACCCGGGCACAGGCGGTATCGAGTACGTCGATCGCCTTGTCCGGCAGTTGGCGACCGGAGATGTAACGGGCGGAGAGCTGGGCGGCGGCTTGCAGCGCTTCCTCATCGATCAGCACCCCGTGGGCCTTTTCGTAGATGCTGCGCAGGCCACGCAGGATCACCGTAGCCTCATCGGCATTGGGCTCACCCACTTTCACCAGCTGGAAACGGCGCGACAGGGCGGCATCTTTTTCCACGTACTTCTTGTACTCACCCCAGGTGGTAGCGGCGATGGTGCGCAGCTCGCCACGAGCCAGCGCGGGTTTGATGAGGTTGGAGACATCCAGCCCCCCCGCCTGATTGCCCGCCCCGATCAGGGTGTGGGCCTCATCGATAAAGAGGATGACAGGTCGCACGGCGTCCTTGACCTCCTGCATCACCCCCTTGAAACGCTTCTCGAACTCCCCCTTGACCGAGGCTCCGGCCTGCATGGCGCCAAGATCCAGGGTCATCAGCTCCACATCGCGCAATTTTTCCGGCACCTGGCCCGCGACGATGCGCAGCGCCAACCCTTCGATCAGCGCGCTTTTACCGACACCCGCCTCCCCCACCACGATGGGGTTGTTTTTGCGGCGACGGGAGAGGATGTCGATCATCAGATCGATCTCGTGATCCCGGCAGAGCACCGGATCCAGGGTTCCCTGACGGGCCTGTTCGGTCACGTTGACAGTGAAGCGGGCCAGCAGGCTGGCATCAGCGGGCAGCGCAGCCTGAGTAGAAGTACCGTTGGCAGAAACGGTCACTTGTGTCTCGGCAGATTCCTTGACCCACTCGTCGAACTGTTGGCGCAGCAGCTCGCGATTGATGTTGGCAAGCAAACGGGTCACCGAGCCCGGCAGGTAACGCTGGGGAGTCATCAGCAGCACCAGCAGCATGACGCCGCTGCGCAGTTGGCCATGTTGCAGCTCGGCAGAGGCGAGCAGCCAGCTGTCTTGCAGCCACTCCACCAATAGCGGCGAGAAGGAGGGATAACCCTGACCATAACCGTTATCGGCCGCCGAGGGTTGCAGCAGGCTCTTTAACTCTTCAACCTCAACTTCAGCCCGTTTGAGGATCTGACGCACATCGCTGAGGGGGGTCTCCAGCATCTTCAGCAGCAGGTGCTCGATGCGGATCTCGGCACCCTGATGATTGACACAGAGGGCCGCGGCCTCCTCCAGCATGTGACGGCAGATGGGGTTGAGTCTTTCCACCAGTACCGGTAGCTCTATACGAATCAAGGCGTGCTCTCCTTAAGTATTTATTTTAATAATTCGCCCAGTTGACGCAGTACGTCCTGGGTCTGGTTATTGAGTTGGTGGTGATAGAGGCCAAAGATGATGGCCAGGATCAACGCGCCGCCCATAAACAGGGTGCGCAGGGAGACTTGTTTGCGCAGCTGGTAGCGAGATGCCTGCTGACCGAGGTCGAGATGAAACACGCTGGGTGCCTCACCGCCACGTTCGAGGGACAACTGCTTGTGCAGTTGCTTGACGATCCGTTCAAACTCGTCACGGCCCTGGCTCATCACCTTGTAGCGCCCCTCAAAACCGAGGCAGAGGCAGAGATAGATGAACTCCAGGATGTCGCGATAGCGCACCGGATCTTCCTGCAGACGCGACAACAGCACGAATACCTTCTCGCCCCCCCAGGTCTCGTTGTGAAACCGGGCCAGCAGTGAGTGTTGGGACCATTCGCTCTGGCTGCCCCAGTCGCGCCCCATCACCGCCTCATCGATGAAAGTACAGAGGATGTAGCGAAACGAGAGGACGACGCCGTTCTCGTAACCCTGCGCCATCAACTCCTGCTCGATGGCCTGGATCTCGGTCACCACCCGCTGATAAAGCTCGGGCACCCGGTCGTAGCGCGACAACAGACGCACCCGCTGCACCAGCCCCAATAGCGGGGTCACCGCATCGATCATCGGGTTGATGCTCTGGCCACGCAGGCGGAACCAGTAGTCCGAATCCATGTCCAGCTGCTCGGCGTGATCGAACAGCAGGTCGCTCAGTTGCTCGTTGTTGATAATGTCCGTGGTCATCTCTGCTTGTTTCCTTGATGCGATCACTGGCTACGGATGGCCCAGAGCTGCATGTCGAGCTCGGGGAAATCGCCGGCGATGTGGAAGGCGAGCGTGTTGCTGACCGCCAGCATCAGCCAGGCAGGGCTCTGACGGTCGAGCTGGAAGTAGCTGTAACCGGCGTGATAGGGCAACTGGCGCGGCGCCACCGGCAGCGGCAACAGCGGGATACCTGGCAGCTGCAGGCTGATGAGTTCGCGGATCTTGTCGCTCGACGCCACCTTGGTCTGCTGCAGCAACTGTTTGCGCAACTGCTCCTGCGGCATGCGGGCACGCACTGCCAGCACGAAGTCGGCGCTTTGCATCAACTCGCTCTCGTTGACCATGGCCACCATGACGCCGTACTGGTGCTTGCGCAGCTGGATGGAGACGGCACGTGGCGACAGCACGGTACTGAGCGCCTGACGCAGGGCCAACATCACCGGCTCGAAGCTCACCTGCTGATCGTCATGACGATAGGCGGGGAACTCGGGGGGCAGACGGGACTCGTCGGTAAAGGTCATCAACTCGCCACAAAGCTGCACCAGCGCCTCGTGCAACCGCTCGGGGTGCAGGGTGCCAAGACGCGCCAGATGGGAGAGCTGTGGCTGAGCCCGATTGAGCAGTTGCAGCATCATGAACTCGGCCACATCGGCCACCCCCTGCTGTCCCGGCGCAGCGATGCGCTGGGAGAGGCTGCGAGCCCGCTCGGCCACGAGACCAGCCGATTCGCCGAGGAAGCGCTTGAGGGTCGGAATGGCAGAGACACTGATACTGCAAGGCATGAAGTTGGGATCCAGCACCAGACCGCCATCCGGGCGCTTGTCCAGAATGCGAGCAATGGCGAGGGACGCGTAGGCGCTGCGGTCTTCCCGCTCCAGCATCAGGCGCAGGCTGACCCGACCCACTTCGAGGGAAACCACGTCCCCCCCTTCGCTGTGCAAATCCCGCACATCGTGGCGATGGGCCTGCAAGCGGGTGGCGACCTGACCGCCCTGATTGACCTCGTTGACCCCGCTCACCGAGAGCGGCAGCGCCAGATAGACCTTCTGGTTGGCCACCGAGGCATCGGTGATCTCCAGCGGGGTCGGCAGCACATCATCGTTCGGGATGTTGAAGACGGTGCCGTCCGGCAGGATACCGGTGGCCCCCACCAAGGCGATGCGGCCAAAGCCGAGGTAATCCTCGTTGATGGCAAGCGACTGCAACCCGTAGAAATAGTCGGACAGCGCGCTCAAACGCGCGTGCAGCGCGTAATCTGAATGTCTCTGTTGTTGCTGGAAGTGCTGGGGCTTGATAAAGAGCCCTTCACGCCAGATAACCCGATTTCGACTCGACATGATTATTCTTCTTCTTTTTGTAGTTCCACTTCATCCAGGCGCAGGTGCACCAGGATTTGATAGGCCGTTCCCTTGCTCTTGACCTTGATGACCTTGCGCCACTCGGCGCTGTCAGGATCGGCGTAGCGTGCAATCACGCCGATGTAACGGGTCTTCTCGTCAAGCTTGACGGGAGGCAGGTATTTGAACTGGCCGGGCAGCAGGGTGTAGTCCTGATGATCCAGGTAGTTCTTGCCAAGGGCCTTCTCTACATCCGCCGTCACCTGGTCATAGTCAGTAGCGAGCAGCTTGGAATCTTCAGCCAGCAGCACCACCTGAAACTCGATGGGTGCCGCCTCCCCGCTCTCGTTGGGATTGACATCAGGCTCTGCCAACAGGCTGAGCCCCAGGGTGGAGGGCTGGTCATCGTTGCTCCCCACCTGAATATCCGGGTTCATGGCCACATCGGCCATCTTGCCCATGGTGGTACAACCGGCCAGGGCCAGCAGACAGGCCCCAAACCACAGTGCACGTATCATCAAATCAGTCCCTGTTGCTGACGCACGGCCTGGTCATACGCCTGGGCGTAGACCTGATGGAACAGCTTGTCGAACCCCTGCTGACGGGCAGAGGTGAGCTCACGGTAGTAGTGCTGGTACATGTTCCAGGCCCAGCCTTCATCGGCCACACCCGGGGTACCGGTACGACGGTAGTGCTCGAAACGGCCGAGCAACGCCTCGGGCGAGAAGGCTTGCAGGATGCTGTCGAGCGCAGCGCCAATAGCCTGCTGGTTCGCCACGTGGTGAATGCGTACATTGCGCAGACTCTCGGCCACCGCAGCAGGCGCGGTCAGGTGCACCGGGCTCTTCTGCTCGGCAAACATCACCGCCAGGGTCTCGTCATAATCGAGACCAAGGCGCAGCGGGTTGTCCTCGATGGGGCGCAGGTGCTTGTCTGCCAGCGCAGCCTGATCGCTTTGCAGTTGCAGCAACCCCTCCACCATGGCACGCACTGTCTTGCCCATCTCTTCGAGCATATCGTGGGCCTGCTGGGTGTCTTGCAGCTGCAACGGCTGGCCAAGACCACGCATCAGCGGAGTCAGGGCGACGTGATCAACGCCCTCCAGTGGCTGGAAGTCGGGGTGGTTCTCGATGGTGGGCATATCCAGAAATTCTTGGTTCATGGTGTTCTCGACGGCTGAAAATGGAGCGAGGGATACGGTGTCCATATCCGGTTGAAACTGCGGTTGAGCCTGCAGGCGAGCATCCACCAACGGACTCGGGGCAGCACGCTCCTGCTGCAATGCCAGCAGGGGGTCGACCGCCAGGGCCTGTGGATCATCCTGGGTCTGGGTGTGGTGAGGATCGCTGGCCAGCCACTCATCAAGCTGCTCGGTCGGACGGTTGCCCAGCACCTGCTGCAAACTCTGCTCGGGAGAGATGGCACCGAGATAGGCTCTCAGGCGAAAAGGGCCGACAATCAGCTCGTCACCCTGCTCGAGGTTGACCTTGCGAGCCCGCCCGATGGGCGAGGTAGCACCATTGATGTAGGTCTGGCCGCTGAGATCGCACAGGCAGAAACGACCATCATTGAGCTCGACGCGGGCATGGGCTGGCATCACCGCCCCCAACCTGTCTCGCAGTTGCCAGTCATCCTGTTCGGAGGAGCCCAATGTTCCCCCCATCTCGTCGAAGCGATATTGCACCTGCTGGCTGCCGTCGAGCTGCTCGCTGTTGAGCACCACCAGAGATAGTTGCTGGTTAAAGTCGTCCACATTCACTCCTGCACGTATTCCTACACTGAATTTCTGTGCTTATTCCTGTACACAGATCGTCACGAACGGATCACTCGGCGGTTGGCCGAGAAAGGTACTCCACCCCAGACGGGCACTCTGCTCCTCCCCCAATCTCAGCCCCTTGGCCTGCTCCTGGCCGAAGCCAAGCCGCAGATCCCAAGCCAGCTGATCACGCAAGATGAAGGAGACAAAGGTCACCAGGGCGTGGAAATGCTCCCCGTTCGGGAGAAATCCGAGAAACTGGCTAAAACTCAGATCATTGATTTTCAATAAAAACTTGCCGGCACAATCATTAACCTTGTCACCGATGACGAAGTCATGCCCCAAAGTGGCGCAAGCACCGCCCAAGCGGTTTTGCTGCTCCGGATGGATCGGCACCTTGCGCCACTGCCAGGCACTCACTTCCACATCCGCCAGATCGAAGCAGTGGGCCACCAGACCGGCGACCACCTCGGGAGAGCGGCTGGGGCTGGCCAGCATGCCCGCATAGGAGAGCATCTTGGCGCGGTTGACCGGCAAACTCTGACAGACGGCATCGTTGCCAAGCCCCACCAACGCAAACATCAGACGGGAGAACCCATCCTCACCGTCATCCTGAAAACGGACGTGGTAGCGATACTTACGCCAGATCCGGTGCAGCAGGGTCAACAGGCGGTGGTGGAAGAAATCCAGGAAAAGGCCGAGCTTTTGTTCACCCTGGGCGTACTCCCACGCCAGCGAGTCGAGGTAATACCCCGGCATCGGCGACTGACTACCGTGCAGACCCAGAAAGGCCACTTCCAGTTCGTGACGCCCTTTCTCGTCACGACCAATTTGCAGCACGTCGCTGGTGGGAAACCCCAGTGATGCAGTCGCCTTGAAACGAATATTTTCGTCACTCGGCAGGTGGTCGAGACCACGCTCCTGATCGGCACCGTCCAGCCGGTTGAGCAGCTCAACCAGCTGGAAGAAATTGAAACGGGGCGCCTCGTTGGCGGCGCTCACATCAGGGAGTGCTGACCGATCTGGACTGGCCACTGATAGCGCTCCTTGTTATCGAGATTGACCACCTCAAGCAGGTGGAAAGCGTTGACGCTGGCATAGAGCGAGAAGAAGTGGGCCAGCACGGTGCTGAAGAGATAGAGCTCCCCTTCGCTGCCAAAGGCGGACTGGCGGATGGAGAGCACCGACTTGAGCCCCCGCACCGGCATGCCGCGCACCAGCCTGTCCACCGGCTTGGTCTCGATCTCCTCGATCCCCGCCAGCCGCTTGCGCGACGCCTGCTCTGCCTGCTTGTCGTGCAAAGCGGGAAAGTCATAGGTACGCAGCACCTGCACCAGGGCATCCCGGCGCAGCAGAGAGACATAGTTGAGCGACAGGTTGGAAATCAGGGTCCAATGCAGGCTGCCATCCAGTGCCGGACGCAGCGGCCGGGTCGGCCGGATCAGGTTGCGGAAAGTGGCAAACGACGGTGAACTGCCGGTCGGCACACAGATACTACCCACCTTGAGGCGGGCAGCGCGGGAGCGGTTGGTGCAGGTGAGCGTCACCGAGATGGATTCATCCAGATCGACCGTAGTGGTTTCATCCCCCCGCACAAACGACAGACTGTGTTCGAAGCCATCACCGCTCACCGACTCCCTGACCCGCACCCGGTAATAGAGCGCCAGCCGCTGTTTGGCCCGCTCAATCTGATGCTGAAAACTTTCAAACGGCTGATAGATGCGTGGCGTACCGCGGGAGCGGCCCATATTGCCCTCAACCCAGCCTTCAACCTGATCCACCGAGAAAATTTCGAAACTGTCGGCATAGCGATAGCTCGCCTTGAGCGGGTATTCCGCCTGACGGCCGTTGAGATTGACCGGCTCGCTGTCGTGCTGGAACAGGTTGATAGCCGGCACGCAGTTGAGCATGAAAGAGTCGGGACGGATCTTGAGTTCCGCTGGCAAGGGCCGGTCGAAACAGAAATGGATTTTGAATTCACTCACCGGCAGCGGCTGTTTGGGCCACTCACCACCGGAGAGTTCGAAGAAGAGAAAGCTCTCCGGAAAGCAGAAATACTCCTGCAGGATCCGGTAGCCGGAATAGACATTATTCGGATAGGGCAGCAGCGCATCGTCGCGCTCGAAGCCGACCGATTTGAGTGCCTTGGCCTCCTGACGAAAGCGCTTGCCGTCGATCTCCAGCTCGATATGGGAGAGCTGGTTGGAGAGCCAGAAGTAGAGCTCATACGCGGTGTAGCTGTCGCCACCGAGGAAAAAGCGCAGCTTATCCAGCTGCAATTCGCTGAGCGGCAGGGGTGCATGCAGCGCAATATCGAGCGAGATAGTAGAGAGATCATTGCCACTTTGCGCCGTTATCTGGCGCATTTCGGCCGGATAGACCCAGGCATCGTGACAGGTCTGAAAATGGCAGGTCACGTCGTCGATTGGCAAACTGTCCAGCTGGCAACCCTGCCTGACCAGTGCCGGTTGGGCAATGGCACCCGGAATGACCGAAAACTGCATGATGGTCATGCTGGGGACGGGTCGCAGATAGTTGGGCCAGAGCATATTGAGCAGACCGTGAGTCAGCTCGGGGAACTCGTCCTCGATTTTGGCGCGCAGGTTGCCCGTAAGAAACGCAAAGCCTTCCAGCAAGCGTTCCACATCCGGGTCGGTATTCTGCTCCGACAAAAAACGGGTGAGTTCGGGATAGCTATCGGCAAATTCGCGCCCTTGCAGGCGCAAAAAAGCCAACTCATCCCTGAAGTAATGTTCCAGCGACATTGATCAGACCATGCGGTAGTGACGGTGACTGTCCATATGGACGTTGAACGAGGTAACTTGCTCGATATGCTCCAGCCGCACATGGGCCGTCACCTGAAACGACATCTCAAGCGGACTTGCCTGATAGTCGGGTGAACGGACATCCACATGGATGATCCGAGGTTCATAACGACGGATGCATTGCCGGATCGCCTCCCGGATCCGCCCCTTGATATCCGCACTACCCTGAGTGGCGTCATTGAGATCAATAACCCCCAAATCGGGTGCACTGCGACAATTGCCGGGACGGGTGTTGAGGATCTGGTCGAGCTGACGTTTGACAGAGTCGACCAATTCATCAACTTCCGAACGAGGGGAGGAGCCAAGCCCCTCCCCTCGGATACGATCAAACAGGCTGGCCGCATTTCCTCTATCCCAGGAAGAGAGATGCGGCATCGGGCCTTACTCCTTGTCCAGTCGACCTACCAGAGAGAGCTCGAAGCTCGCCCCCATGTACTTGAAGTGCGGGCGCACGGCCATGGCAACCTGGTACCAGCCCGGCTCCCCTTCCACATCCAGCACCTTGATCTGGGCGGCGCGCAGCGGACGACGGCTACGGACGTCTGCCGGCGGGTTCTCTTGGTCGGCAACGTACTGCTTGATCCAGCCGTTCAGTTCACGCTCCAGATCCTGACGCTCCTTCCAGGAGCCGATCTGCTCGCGCTGCAGCACTTTGATGTAGTGCGCCAGACGGTTGATGATGAACATATACGGCAGCTGGGTACCCAGCTTGTAGTTGGTCTCTGCTTCCTTGCCTTCCTTGGTGTTGGGGAACACCTTGGGTTTTTGCACCGAGTTGGCAGAGAAGAACGCCGCGTTGTCGCTGTCCTTGCGCATGGTCAGGGTGATGAAACCCTCTTCAGAGAGCTCATATTCGCGACGGTCGGTGATGAGCACTTCGGTCGGGATCTTCGCTTGCAGCTGACCCATGGCCTCATAGACGTGCACCGGCAGATCGTGAATGGCGCCACCACTTTGCGGGCCAATAATGTTCGGGCACCAGCGGTACTTGGCGAAGCTGTCGGTCAGGGAAGTCCCCATCAGATAGGCTGTGTTGCCCCACAGGTAGTGATCGTGATCCGAGCTGATATCTTCCTGATAATTGAAACCCTTGATGGGGTTTTCAGTCGGGTCATAAGGCAGACGGGCCAGGAAACGTGGTGCAGTCAACCCCAGATAACGGGCATCTTCCGATTCGCGCAGAGAGCGCCATTTGGTGTAGGCCGGTCCTTCGAACACCGATTTCAGATCCTTGATGGAGGGCAGATCGGTGAAGCTGTCAACGCCGAAGAAGGCGGGGGCGACAGAGGAGATGAAGGGGGCGTGGGCCATGGCACCGACAGCACTGACATACTGCATCAGCTTGATGTCAGGCGAGCTATGGGTAAAGGCGTAGTCGCCAATCACGGCACCGATCGGCTGGCCGCCGAACTGGCCGTAGCCGGTTGAATAGACATGCTTGTAGAGACCGGACTGGGTGATCTCCGGGGAAAACTCGAAATCTTCCAGCAGCTCTTCCTTGGTAGCGTGCAGCACCTGGATCTTGATGTTTTCACGAAAATCGGTGCGATCTACCAACAGCTTGAGGGAGCGCCAGGAGGATTCCATCTCTTGCAGCTCTTTGGCATGCAGGATGACGTCCATCTGCTTGCTCAGCTTCTTGTCGAGCTCGACAATCATGCTGTCAACCAATGCCTTGTTGACCGGCTCGCTGGTGGTACCGCTGTCCAGAATGTTGGCGATAAGCGCAGCCACACCCTGCTTGGCAACACTGTACCCCTCATCAACCGGTGTGATGCGAGCCTGCGCCATGATTTCGTCCAGCAAAGAGGACGAGGAGGCTACACCCGCCCCCGCTTGAACCTGTTCTTCGACCAAAGACATGTTTGTTCCTTTCTCGTCAGTCAATACAACCCGCCGATCACTCGGCAGGCTTGATCAAATCCAGCTCTTTGAGCAGTTGCTCACGAGCCTCATCACTGGACAGCAGATCCTGCAAACGATTGCGGAAAGAAGGGATATTGCCCAATGGCCCCTTCAGGGCAACCAACGCCTCACGCAGTTCAAGCAGCTTACGCAGCTCAGGGACCTGTTGGGCAACACTGTCAGGAGTGAAGTCTTCCAGAGACTGGATTTTGATCGAAACCGGCATCTCGTCTTGGCTGTTCTCTTCCAGACGATTGGGAACAGAGAAGTTCAGTTCCAGTGCAGATTCTTTCATGACGGAAGAAAAGTTGTTTTTGTCGATGGAAACGGTTTGGCGCTCCTCGATCGGCGTTTCTTCGGTACGGCCCTTCATATTACCGACCACCATCATAGTCAGCGGAAGTTCAATTTCCGCCTGTTGACCACCGGTTGCCGGTACATATTTGATATTGATACGTTCTTTGGGCGCAACTGTGGCGCCGTCTATTCCTTTTCCCATGCTCTAAATACCAAGTTAAGGGTCACCCCTCAGAGATCCCCTCATTTTTAGAGACTCAAATAATTCCAAGTGTGCGGGTATATAAGCGGTGTTGCTTCAGGTAGTAGATAAATTTATCCATCAACAAGACCGCATTGGCTTCTTTCATTTTAGGTAGCAACTGGTAATAGATGACCCCTTGCCGAAAGAACGAATAGGTTCGGCTCTTGCTGGTATTGACCTTGATCGTTCTCTCTAGACCGACACTGTCTCCAGCCTTACCCAGCAGCGTCAGCAAGACGATGGCCAGGGCACTGAATAAAAACAGTCGGTCGCGCCGGACCGGATTACTGATGTGCACATCTCCCATACCCATGCCGAATTTGTAATCTTTGATATCACGAAAACTGGTCTCGATACCCCAGCGCTGGCCGTATAGTTGCAACGCCTTGGCGGCGCTCAGGTCGGTCCGGTTACTGGCCAGAAACCACGCGTCTTTCATGCCACTCTTATGACAACAATAGACCCGTTCGACAGGCTGTCGCTGCCCAGTTAGCTCCACCGCTTTGAGGGTTCGGGTGCGCCCGGTCGGCGTTAGCCAGTGCCGAGCTGGAACCTGCTCTACACCAGGGTAACCAACCAAAACATTTCCTTTAAATCTAATGAGATAAGCAAAGCCTAGCTCTTGCTCCAGGCGTTCGAACAGCTCCATGTAACCAAAGCCGCGGTCAGCTACTACCGTCACGAAGATACCCTCTGGCAACGTCTGCTTGAGCTTGGTGAGCAGCTCTTTCTCATGGGCATTGCGTTGCCCTTTGAGCAACGATTTCCGATGGGTTTTCCACAGCAGCGGAGTACTGCGACCGTGGTTGGTTTGCAGGCTGATAACCAAGGTACTGTGATCATCGGCATCGAATTCGGTCCAGTCCATGGAGACTACGATCTCGGTACGTTCACCGACCACATAGGGCACCCAATCGTCAAAGAGGCTCCAGACATTGAGCTTGGTGTTAGTGAGCAGGCGATCCACCTGTTTAACCGCATGTTTACGTTCGAGACCGTTGGCCAAGGAGAGGCCACTACCGATGGCGTGGATGGCCAGTGAACCTGACTCGATAACCCCGAGGGTAGCATTGGCGAGGGAAAGAACACGCTTAG
>NZ_JBFODQ010000081.1:0-53031 GCF_040908355.1 Aeromonas sp. R2-2
CGTGAATTCAGATAATAAGTGCAATGCCCATGGTGCATAGGAGAGAGGCGGTCAACTACCAGTTAGGGTACGCTTCTTCTCGCCAAAGAAACAAAGCGATACACCATGAAATACCAGCAGTTGACCGAGGGGCTACGATACCAGATTGCCTGCCTCCGTGACCATGGCCTGTCACAGGCCCGCATTGCCAAACAGCTCGGGGTTCATCCATCGACTATCAGTCGTGAGCTTCGTCGTAATTGTGCTGGGCAGGCCTATCAGCCGCAGCAGGCTCACCAACTTGCCACGGCACGACGGCTGACGAGTCAGAAGCGTACTGTCCCGTCTGATACCATCGACTTTGTTTGCATGGCGCTGGTCGCGGACTGGAGTCCCGAGCAAATCAGTGGCGTTGGAGACATGATTAACTGCCCGGTTAGCCACGAGTGGATATACCGCTATGTGGCACGCGACAAGGCCAACGGTGGCACGCTATACCGGCATCTGCGTCAGGGTCACAAACGCTATCGCAAGGGTAAGAACAGCAAACGCAGTGTCATTCCCAATCCGGTATCGATTGATGAACGCCCTGCGATAGTCAATGAGCGGAGCCGTGTGGGAGATTGGGAAGTCGATACCGTGTTGGGTAAGCAAGGCAGCGGTGCAATAGTGAGTCTGTTGGAGCGTAAGAGCCGGCTCTACCTGGTTCAATACGTTCCCAGCAAAACAGCCAGCGCGGTGGCGGACACCATTATCAGCATGCTGAAACCCTACCAGGCACATGTCCATACCATCACAGCTGACAATGGTAGCGAGTTTGTCGAACATGAACGTGTTGCAGCAGAGCTGGAAGCGCAGGTGTACTTTGCGCATCCATACAGTGCATGGGAACGGGGACAGAATGAGAATAGCAATGGTCTGCTGCGGCAATATGTGCCCAAAGGCAGTGATTTGAGTGTGGTGACAGCAGAGGCACTGTCAGCCGTCGAAAAGCGGCTGAACTTCAGGCCGCGCAAATGCTTGGGATTCAAACAGCCACAGGTGGTTTTTGACGAACTTCTGAAAGCAGCCTGATTTTTAATCGGGAATTGCACTTCGAAGTTGAATTCGCGCTTGCGTGGATGCTGTTTCAAGGTTCTTACCTTGCCGGGGCGCTCGGCGATCAGCCAGTCCACATCCACCTCGGCCAGCTCCTTGCGCTGTGGCGCCCCTTGGTAGCCGGCATCGGCTGAGACAAATTGCTCCTCTCCATGCAGCAGATTACCCAGCTGATTGAGGTCATGCTCGTTGGCCGCGGTGGTGACTAGGCTGTGGGTCATGCCACTCTTGGCATCGACACCAATGTGGGCCTTCATGCCAAAGTGCCACTGATTGCCTTTCTTGGTCTGATGCATCTCCGGATCGCGTTGCTGCTCTTTGTTCTTGGTCGAGCTGGGTGCCTCAATGATGGTGGCATCGACCAAGGTGCCTTGGGTCATCATGACGCCTGCTTCGGCCAGCCAGCGATTGATGGTCTTGAACAATTGGCGGGCCAGTTGATGCTGCTCCAGCAGGTGGCGGAAATTCATGATGGTGGTGCGGTCCGGCAAGGCGCTATCCAGGGATAACCGGGCAAACAGACGCATGGAGGCGATTTCGTACAGAGCATCTTCCATCGCGCCATCGCTCAGGTTGTACCAATGCTGCATGCAGTGAATGCGTAGCATGGTTTCCAGCGGATAAGGTCGCCGGCCATTACCAGCCTTGGGGTAAAACGGCTCGATGACTTCCACCATGTTTTGCCATGGCAGAATCTGCTCCATGCGGGACAAGAAAATCTCTTTTCTGGTCTGACGGCGCTTACTGCTGAATTCACTGTCGGCGAAGGTGAGCTGATGACTCATGATGAACCCTTTTTCATGGCTCCAGATGACAAACATGATCTCATATCAGGGACTTGTTCGCACCTTCCCTCGGTAAGTTCCCTTCAAACTGCATCGATTTGGGAAACAACGCCGTTGAACATTGAACTGCTTTTCAAACTCTACCGGCGACAGCCCATTATTGGAACCATGGCACCGGATTTGGTTGTAAAACATCTCGATTCAATCAAGTACATCGCTGTAGATTCAACTTGTTAACGCAACTCTCAACGCGTAGTTGGGCCTGCGTCAAACAAAACTGCCCAAGGATGGTCAATTGAATAAAAGCTATTGATTGGCAAGCAAGAAATCTATGCTATGTGAGGGCAATTTAACAACATTATCGCTTGGCGGTAGCTGCTGCTTGGCCAGCCACACCAGATCACAAATACCATCCGTCGGTTCAAAGGCTGCCGGAGCATGCATCAGGATGTCGCGCACTTGCTGTTGGTCAAAACGCTGACAAGCATCATCCAGTGAGGCCAGCAAGGGGCGCAGTCGCGACCAGGGCAGCCAGCTCTCTTGTGCCACCATGATCCGGGGATGCTCGGTTCCTCTGGCATCATCACCAATCAGTAACTCTTCGTAGAGCTTTTCACCCGGCCGCAACCCCGTCACCTCGATGGCAATATCCCCATCGGGCCGCTGCTCATCACGCAGTGTCAGACCGCTGAGGCGTATCATGCGTTTGGCCAGTTCCATGATCCGTACCGGTTGACCCATATCGAGCACAAAGACATCGCCCCCCTCCCCCATGGCGCCAGCCTGGATCACCAGCTGGGCAGCCTCAGGTATCGTCATAAAGTAACGGATGATATCGGGGTGAGTCAGGGTGATGGGCCCCCCTTTATCTATCTGCTGTCTGAATAACGGCACCACTGAGCCGGAAGATCCGAGAACATTGCCAAAACGCACCATACAAAAACGGGTGCTATGCTTCTCGCGGGTCAAGGCTTGCAAGATCAACTCGGCCAGACGCTTGCTGGCCCCCATGGTGTTGGTTGGCCGCACGGCTTTATCGGTAGAGATAAGCACGAATGTTTCCACCCCTGCCTCAATGGCCGCCTGTGCCGCATAAAGAGTGCCGAATACGTTGTTACGTACCCCTTCAATGATGTTGAACTCAACCAGCGGGACATGTTTGTAAGCAGCCGTATGGTAGACGGTCTGGATCCTGAAGCTCTGCATCACAGTCTTGAGACGATGCTGGCGCTGCACTGAGCCCAGTAACGGCACCAGATCCGTTTCGATTTCTTCACGCTGACACTGCTCCCGCAGGTTTTTGTGCAGGACATAGAGGGCGTATTCGGATAGTTCGAACAGAACCAGAGTGGATGGCCGGCACCGCAAGATTTGGCGACAGAGCTCAGAACCAATGGAGCCACCGGCACCTGTCACCATGACCGCTTTGCCCTTGATATTGGCTTCCATCAAGGTGGTCACAGGCTCTACCGGATCTCTGCCCAACAGATCGTCGATGGAAACCTCATTGAGCTGATCTATGCGAGCCGAGCCATTGACCAGATCGGCCATTCCCGGGATAGAGAGTACTTCGCAAGAGAGGGGCTCAAGTGCATTGATCACCTCCTGACGACGCGCTCTGGTGCTGCTCGGCATAGCCAGCAAGATCTTCTGTACCCCATGGTGGTCAATCAGGGCTGGCAACTGAGCACTGTGATAAACGGTACAGCCCTGGATCACGCATCCCTGTTTGGCGGGATCGTCATCAATAAAGGCGACGGGATAAAACTCATTACCTTGCAACAAGGCCATTTGAAGCTGTCGACCCGAAGAACCCGCGCCATAGATCAACACCTGGGTACGAGCCAAACGGGTGGTATTAAGGAGCGCCCGGAAAAACAGCCGCACACCGCCGACCAGTAACACCAAAAAGGAGAGATAGATAACCGAGACCGTTCTCGGCAGAAAGATATCAAAGTAAAACGCAGAGAGAACAAAGAAACAGGTTGAAAGAAATGCCCCTAGCGAGATTGTCCATAGCACCCGAAAGCTGACGTATCGCAGCACTGCGCGATAAAGCCCCAGCCTTACAAACAAACTGATGCTGACAATGATAATTGCGCCAAGCAGTGCCCAGTGATGCGGGCTATCGATGGGCCAGTTGTGTTCAAGCCGGATCCAGTACGCACCCCAATAGGTCATGGTGATCAAGAGCATATCAACGGCGACAGAGATGACACGCTTGCTGGCTCGTGACAGGGAGCCCAGGCAAGTCAGTAGCCAGCTCCCACCGGGTAAAAGCTCATTTCTCATTCTGGTACTCCTGCATTCAGGTGATACGCAAGAAAAGCTAACGGCAAGTAGGCAATGACCAGACCGCTCACACCATCGAGCTGGCCCAATACAATCATGACAGCGATCGGCGCAAGCCAGAGGCTATTTATAAGAAGCACAGCCAAGGTTACGTTTCGATGGCTCTGCCAACGCCTCGCCAGATATTGATAGCCATGAGTACGATGCGCCTCGCTCAGACGACATTTCAGACGATAGCGATTCAGTAACGTCCAAGTCGCATCAACCACAAAGACTCCGAGCATGACGAGCCATGCCCACAGGAATTGAGGCGCAGAAGCGGCATCCAGCAGCATCAGGGAAGCCAGCATCAAGCCAAGAAATCCGCTGCCACCATCACCCATAAAGATCCTGGCGGGCGGAAAATTCCAGCACAAGAAGCCAGCCGCCGAAATCCCCAGTAGCAGGATCAAACTGGCAGACGACCACTCCCCCCCAACCAGATAGTGAAATAACGTCATGAATAGACAGACGACAACGCCTTCACCTGCCGCCAAGCCATCGATGCCATCCATAAAGTTGTAGAGATTGATAAACCAGATCACCCCCAGCCAGACCAGCAGGTAACCAAACCAGGCCAGATCGAGCTGCCAACCAAAGAAGGTCAGCGCTGGCAAACCATTAACCGCAGAAACCACCAAAGCGGCCGCCATGCTCTGCACAATCAGGCGGGTTCGAGGCTTGAGAGAGATGTGGTCATCGATAAAACCAACCAATGCAATGCCCAGCGCCGCAGCCCATATCAATGCAAAGCTGCTCTGGGATATGCCGGCGGGCAGTGGGATCAGGGTAACAAACAACGGGGCTGCCAGCAGAAAGGTCGCCACGATAGCCATGCCACCGCCTCTCGGGGTAGGCACCTGATGCGAACTGCGATGATTGGGTTGGTCAAGCAAGCGGGTCTGGGCGTAGCGCCTGAGCAGGCCGGTCATGGTAATTGAAAGAAAAAGACAAAATATCGACAACAAAACAAATGCCAGCATCAAGACGACTCACTATGGATTGACGCCATCAGAGATAAGGTCTGAGAGAGCGAACAGGGTGCCGACCATTGTAATCGGCTCTGAGCCTTGCGGGTATTCATTTCCAGAGAGCCATAAATCCGTTGTAGCTTGGCATCAATCCCCAAACAGCGTCCAAGCCCTCTTATTACTCCTGGTGGGAGATAAAAGAGCCGACAGCTAACTCCTTCTGCTTCTGCAATCGCCGCCAACAACTGAGACGTCGACACTGCGACAGGATCTGCGACTAAAAAGACCTGGTTCACTGCGGCAGGGTGCTCCATCGCATGGGCAATGAAGTCACACAGATTCGGCAACGCTAACAGGCTACGCGCATTGGTCAAACGGGCAAAAGGGAGCGGGATCCCTTTGCGCACCCACGTCATCATACTGGCAAAGTTAGCCTTCACCCCTTCCCCATAAATAAGAGGAGGACGAATAATGGTAACAGCCATATCGCACTCTTTCGCGAGCGCCATGAGACCCAGCTCCGCCTCATACTTAGAGCGTCCATAGGGATCTTCTGGCAGACTCTGCACATGCTCATCAAATGGCTTGCCTGGCTCGGTCTGCTCGCCATTCACTTTAATCGAACTGATAAAGATGAAGCGCTTCACCCCAGCCTCAGCAGCCTGCCGGGCAAGAGCGAGGGTGCCCTCTGTATTCACCGCTCGAAATGCTGCCAGGGGATCTGTCGCGGTATCCGACATCACGTGCACCCTGGCAGCACAGTGAACAACCACATCCACCTGTTGTAATTGGGCTGTCCAGTTGGCATCCGCAGTCAGAGAGGGAGCATGAAGATGGTAAGAAGCCAGCGGGTGACTTCGCACCGCTCCTCTAACATTCGCCCCCAGCGCCAGCAAGTGTTCACAGACCGCCTTGCCTACAAATCCGTTGGCACCTGTGACAAGAATTCTAGGTATGGACATACAGTTTGAGATAGGCATTTCAAGATGAATAATAATTTGAGATAACTTTTTCATATAATGTCATATATTTATCAATCATGACATCGGCAGTAAAGTTATGTTCAAATCTAGCCTTTGCATTTTTCCCCATACGCTCGGCTTCATCTTGATCATCCCATAACTTTTTCATTGCAGATGAGAGAGCCTCACTATTTGCTGGCTCAACTGCCAAGCCGGTTTCACCATGCAGATTGATATATGTAGTGCCTGTACCAATTTCGCAAGTAATCATTGGTTTACCATACATTGATGCCTCTAACAAAGTCATACCAAATGCTTCAGAGCGCAGATGAGATGGAAATACCACAGCGTAACACAAGGTCAATAACGCATTTTTATCTTCGTCGGGCACAGGCCCGACAAAATGAATATTTTTAAGTTGCAGTTTTTCCGCCTGCTGTTTTAACTCCAGCTCACACGGCCCCTCACCGATGACCACCAAGGGATAATCTAGCTCTTTCAGTGCTTCCAACAGAAAAGACAACCCCTTATAATAACGCAAAAAGCCAATAAATAAATAAAACTTTTCTGGCAGTTGGGTTTTCCACTTGCTTAAGGTACTCAAAGCGGGTTGGCTATATGACTTTTCATCTAAACCATATGGAATAACTTCAATTTCTCGATCAAGTGATTGCAGCACCGAGCTGGTTTGTACGTAATTTGGTGCTGCAGCAACTACGGCATCCACATTCTTAAGGAAGTGCATCATCAGCGGTTGATAAAGCTGCAACAGATACTTTTGTTTTACGATATCGGAATGGTAGCTCACTACGCAGGGTTTATTCGGGCGAACCAGCTGGTGAACCATATCCATATAAGGCCATGGAAAGTGGTAATGGATCACATCAGCCTGCGCTACGAGTGCTTTAAACTGCGTTATCGCAGACCACGATAAGCCGGTTGAGGCGATATAAAAATCTTGTTTTGCTGTGTGCACTGTGTGGTTGGCAATGGAATATGTTTGCTTAGGATGTTTAGCACTTAAGGTTAATACATCAACATGGGCACCCGCTTGCACTGCCCCTTCGGCTAATTGATAAATAACTTGCTGAATACCACCAAAGGCATCTGGGTAATATGTTTTAAAAAAATGAAGGATCCGCATTAGCTTTCTAATACCTTTTGATAAACCGCCAGCGTTTGCTCAGCACACCTTTGCCAAGAAAATTGCTGTGATTGTAGCAATCCATTAGTGATCGCTTGGCTGCGCCAAATGTCATCTTCCAAACTGGTGAGCAATAACTCACTGAACGTGACCGTATCTTGCGGGGCGCACATCAAACCGGCCTCACCAACCACTTCAGGTAATGAAGAGGAATTCGAGCAAACCACCGGAACACCAGAAGCCATCGCCTCTAATACCGGCAGGCCGAACCCTTCATAGAGAGAGGGGAAACAGAATGCTTTAGCGCCAGAAAATAGAATAGGCAAATCGGCAGCAGGTAAAAATCCAAGATAACGTGCCCATCCCTGTTGCTGCGCTTGGCTAATTTTCTCCATAATCTGTTCATTTTGCCACCCCTGATAGCCGGTCAATACCAAGGGATAACGCTGCCGAGTGGCTAACGGCAATCTGGAATAGGCATCCAGCAATACCGATAAGTTTTTACGCGGCTCTATAGTACCCACATAGAGCGAATAGCCTTGATAACTCAGGTTATATCGTTGCAACACTGCTTGGCATAGCGCCGAACTCCTGGGTTGAAAATCAGCCGAGCAGGCCAACGGAACGGCGAAAATACGCTCGATTGGCCAGTTAAAGTAATTAGCTAACTCTTGTCGGTTGTAAAGCGAATCGGTGATCAGGGCATCGGCAGTGGCCAGGGTATTTAAACACTCCTTTTGAATGAACCTGATCCGCTGAGGGGTATTGCATTGCGACCAGGTGAATGGAGAAAGATCATGGAAGGTGGCGACTTTTTTGCCCGCAAAGGGGGGCAAAAAGAAATTAGGACCATGATAGAGAAAGTCTTCATGTCCTTTTAATAGCTGCTTACGTAAAAAAGGCATCAATAACCGATAGGCTTCAGATGCGAGATGGCTAGATTGCACCCAACGTTTTAGCGAATGGCTATTGGCCGCCTTTTCTTGTGCTGTTGGCAATTTGGAAATAAATCGCCGACCAGAAAAAAACGCCAGATGGTCTATCGCAGAGGTTTGTTGCAGTGCTGACGCCAGCTCCCATGTGTAACGGCCGATACCGGTCAACGGAAAGCGGATCGGCTCGACAGATAAAATCACCTTCATGCTTGGGCTAACATCCAGCGCAACGTGTCTGTTAAATCATGTGTCTGCCAATCACCAATTAAAGAGCGTAATAAACTGGCATCACCACACAGTGTTTTTACTTCATTGGCGCGCACAAAGGCAGGGTTAACTTCAATGCTCATCTTTTGGCCGGTGATCATCTCGCACATGGCCATCACTTCTCGAAGGCTGTGGGTTTTACCAGAGCACACGTTCACGGTTTGGCCAAATGCCTTGGCTTCAATTAAACGGCGGTATGCGTTAACCAAGGTACGAACATCACTAAAATCTCGCCACACATCAAGGTTACCCAGTTCAATGACATCGGCATTTTTCTTAAAGTGCGAGACGATTTTAGGCAACAAGAAGTTATCCGTTTGCCCGACGCCAGTGTAGTTAAACGGGCGAGTAATGATAATCGGTAAGCGATCCATCCACAGCTTGGCCATATGCTCCATGGCTAATTTACTCACCGCATAATCATTGGCAGGGTCAGGCAAGGTTTGTTCAGAAAGCATCCCTTCGGAGCGATTTCCGTAAATATTGGCACTGCTGGCTAACAAAACGGCTTGCGGTTGATGGTGAGCACTGGCCAACACGTCAAGTAAATTTCGGGTGCCAAGCAAATTGACCTGATAAAAACCATTGGCATCGCCATGGCCAACAAAAGCCAAGGCTGCCAAATGAATGACCACATCTGGTTTTATTTGGTCGATCACCTTAGCCAAAGTGGTTTTATCATTTAAATCTGCTTGATAATAATTGGAAGCATCACTAGGAATAACTCCTACACCAAAAACCTCATAACCGGCATCAGTCATTTCCGCAGACATATAGTGACCAGTGAAACCCTGGATACCAGTAATTAGCACACGTTGTTTTTTCATATCAAACCTTTAGACATCACCAATTTAAACAAGTCATTGATAGTATTATATGCCACAGTTTACCCCAATAAACTGAACCGCTAATGCTACATGTCGATTGTCACCATCAGGCTTGCGCGCATCTGGTAAGAAAATTATCGCATCTAACTGTTTACCTTGAACATTTGAGTCAATATTAGCTTTTAATTCAAAGGGACCATCGAGAAAACCCTCAAATTCAACTTTACCATTGATTAATAATTTGACATTTTGATTATGAAAAGTAAATCCTTTTATAAAAAGTCTACAGTCTTCAGAATGCTTATCAAGCATGAGCGAAAACTCTGAACGATATCCATTTGACCACCTGTGATTTTGTTCTGCTAACGACCACCCAGTCTTGAAAAGAATCTCATTAGAACGATGGTCATACTCATGATTATATTTTATAGGCTTGGGTAACATTGGCAATTTACCCGATGGGAATATCTCTAACCATCTTTCAAATGAATACTCATCCAAACAGATTAATCGATTATCTTGAACAACACAGTTATCCCTTACTGTCGAAGATAGATTTAATGACATTTCTGGTTCCATGACCAGCAAAATCCGTTTAGGAAGGATAGTATCTAGGTAACCCTGCATTGTCATACAATTTGGATTTGAACGTGCCGTATAACCGGTGTTAATTGTCTTATTTTCTGCCGCAGCAAGGCGCTGCATGCTTAAATAATAATCCAGAGGGGTGTCCTTACAGCCAAAATCAGGTAAAACTATTATATGGTCAAATTGGAATGCAATGTTTTTAAGGTTACTATCAACTTCACTGGGATCGTTTTTCTGGTGTGTCACATTAATCACACGCTCCCGAATTTCAGCAGTATCCCATATTTGTAACAGGGTAACTAGAACCAAAAAAAAACGGCTAAACTTAGAACTATCTTTTAAAACGACAAAAAGAGATAAAAAAAGAACAGCATAGAATGGTGGCCATATAAAACGTCCACTCGCCCTAAAAACACTCGTTATTTTATCAAAGAAATTTGGCAGTGGATAACTTAGAACATTATGGTTTTCAATATAAACATTATTGGATGCTGCATACAACACAAACAACAACATAATAATTGAAAACAAAATATTATTTCTTATTAAGACCATGCATTTTGTAAAATGCACTAAGAGTGAATAAAATAACAAAAAAATCAATCCCAGTCCAAAATATGAAAACCCTTCATATTGCTGGCTTGGAAAATCACACTGAATTAAACGTCCACCACAAAATGGTGAAGAAAGATTAAATGAATATATTCCAAATCCACCAGTACTAGCGCTTATGCCCGTACCTATATAGCCAAAAAACCAGGAAAAAAATAAAAATATCACAACAGGAATTATTGATTTGTAAACTTTATTTAAAAAACCATATTTTACATTGCGCCCTCTCCATATTGCAGCGATGAAAATAGGATATATCATCGGTACAAAATATGGGTGAATGAGCAATCCCAGAACCAATATGGATGAAAAAGCAGAAATAAGTGATGTTTCGCTCCAGCACCCTTTAATATAATTAATATAAAATGAAAAGGAGAATATTAATAAGCTATGAGTCATCAGTGCTGTATGCCCCAATCTAAATAATAATGGGGGGCTAACCAAACAGAAGATAACAGCAATGACAATCGAAAAGATACTTTTGAAATTTAGCGCTCTAAACAGATAAGTAACAGCGATCGCTTGTGACAAAAACACAATAACATGCCACAAGCCAATATAATGAAAATTTGCAGGCAAAAAATATTTTAATAATTTAAAAAAAAGACCCGCTAACGGAATGCTATCCATATAGGCAATATTTATACCTTCTGGCCAATTCATATTTCTTGTTAATAAAAGCGGAAAGTGCCAACTGTCATGCAAATAAAATAATGCGCCAGCAGCATGCTGAGCGGCATCGCCCGATGTAAAATATGTGCTATCACCTAAAACAAAATCTAGAGTATACAAATTAAAAACAATAAAAATTGAAATTAATATTGCAATACTATAAGAAAGAAATGCTCCACGCTCGGATAACATCATTTTATTGAAATATGAATACACTATTTTCTACCTTAAAATAATAAAAATGGTCGATGAGAAAAAACTCATCGACCAAATATATTAGAAGCTAAATCCCTGTTGATTGCGGCGCAGATCTTCATTTACCATCATCTGGCACAATTCCTCCAGCGTGGTTTTGGGCTCCCAACCTAACACTTCTTTGGCTTTGGCTGGATTGCCAATTAGCAATTCAACTTCAGCTGGGCGATAGAACTTCGGGTTAACCTTTACCAACACCTTGCCAGTAGCAACGTCAATGCCCACTTCCTGTTCCGCTTCACCCTCAAAGCGCAGAGTAAAACCCGCCGCTTTAAATGCCATAGCAACAAAATCTCGCACGGTTTCGGTGCGGTTGGTGGCCAGCACAAAGGTATCTGGCTCGTCAGCTTGCAGCATACGCCACATACCTTCAACGTACTCTTTGGCAAAGCCCCAATCGCGCTTGGCATCGAGATTGCCCAACTCGAGCACATCCAGCTTGCCGAGTTTGATCTTGGCAACTGAGTCGGTGATCTTACGAGTTACAAACTCCTGACCACGCAGTGGCGATTCGTGGTTAAACAAAATACCGCTGCAACCGAAAATACCATAGCTCTCACGATAGTTAATGGTGATCCAGTGAGCATACAGCTTGGCAACCCCATAAGGACTGCGCGGGTAGAAGGGCGTATCTTCCACCTGTGGGATAGCCTGCACTTTGCCGAACATCTCAGAGGTTGATGCCTGGTAGAAACGGATCTTCGGGTTAACGATACGAATAGCTTCCAGTAAATTGAGCGGGCCAATACCGGTTATCTCGGCCGTAGTCGCGGGTTGGTCAAAAGAAACCCCCACAAAGCTTTGTGCTGCCAGGTTATACACCTCGGTCGCGTGGGTGGTTTGCAACAAGCGAATGCTGGCAGACAAATCAGTCAGATCATATTCAACCAAATGCAGGTTAGGGTGCTTGGCAATGCCCAACTCTTCAATCCGCCAAAAGTTCACTGAACTGGTGCGACGATAGGTACCATAAACGGTATAGCCTTTTTCTAACAATAACTCGGCCAGATAAGCGCCGTCTTGCCCTGTGATACCGGTGATAATTGCATTTCTATTCAATTTAACGTCCTCTTAACAACGCCATTTAAGTTGATGGCAAAATTTTACTTAATAATTGTTGTGCACTTTGCTGCCAAGTTAGCCAAGGCATATTTTCAGATGAACGAATTATACCCTGCTCATATCTTAACAACCAAATTTGGATAGCTTGTGCAAGTTGTCCTGGCGTATCCGCATTAAAATATTCTGCATATTCACCAGCCACCTCTCGGAACACCGGAATGTCTCGCGCCATGATTGGCAACTTTTTCTGAGCGGCTTCGATCAGGGGCAAACCAAAACCTTCGTCATACGAAGCTGCAACCAAACAATCACAACTGGAGTAAATTAAATTCAAAAACTCATCGCTAATACCATCAAGAAAGAACAGTCTATTGCCATTCTCTGGGTGACCTTTCAGTTTAGCTATAGTCCTAGGGATATCTCTTCTCATTTCATCAGGTAACCCGATCCAACCTTCTTTACCAACTATAACTAAATTTACATCAGTACCAGCATTCCATAGATCTTCGAAAGCTTTAAGTATATCGGCATATGCTTTGCGAGGTTCTATAGTTCCAACCATCAAGAATGAAACACGTTCTTTCATCCGTTCTATTACGTCTGAATAATTCGAAGGTAGACCTTTAGACGGAACGGAGTTTTCTATATCAGCTCCAAGATGAAAATAGTCTAACTTAAATGATCGCTTTCTACCATAATGCAATCCATTTTCGCTGACCCACTTCGAAAAATCTTCGGAAACATGTTTCGATATACCAATTACACCATCCAATAATGATACTCTTTCCAACCATTTTGCATGGTTTATACTTGCATCAGGTGGAAATACTTCAGGTAATCTAACAGGAATAAGATCATACACAATAAAATAGAATAAAACACCAAGTTCCCTAAGGCTTTGAATATACCCAGCATCTGAACTATCTATGATTGCTGAACCAGATAGATCCAAACCAAGTATAATATCACCTGCGCATGCATCTATAACTTCATCTTCTAATGTGTCTTCTGGTATATTTAATAATCTGCAAGTATACTTTCTTGCATATACATACCGCCATTGACCACTTATTCTAGATAGGTATACTGGTTCAACTCGATAATTGTCTATGTTTTCTCTAAGAAGTGTTTGCACTAGGGATCTAACAACTCGTTCTATTCCGGTTTTAAGATCATTAGTATGCGTAGCTGTTATATCCAAGAAAAGACGTTTTTTGGAGGAAGCTAAGGGATAATTCTTTGCTAATGCATCAGATAAGTCCATCAGTTCGAGTGAATCTAATCCATCATGACAGCTTAGGTGATTTATTAAAGTAGAAAGTGAACCTTCCTGTTTTAAATAAAATTGTTCAATTGCATCCGCATATAACCTAGCACACTTTATCGGATCATGTTTCTCTCTAATCACAGACTTAGCACGCTTACCCATTTCAGATCGGCGCTCATTATCAGCCCATAGATCCTCAAGGGCTGAGACTAAATCCTCATCCGTAAATTCGTCAGGTAATAAATAAACAGATTTAGATTCTAGTTCAGCCATAGAACCATTTGCATTAACAATCACCGGTAATTCATGATTCATACTATCAAGCACAGCGGCAGAAGTCTCCCCACGAGAATGAGTCCTCAACTGTACTGCTACATCTGCCGCACTAAGGTAGTGTTCAAAATCAAATTTAGAAGCAAACCCAGTAATTTTGATATTAGATGATAGTTGGCTTGATTTTATTTTTTTATTTAATTCTTCTCCATAATCTCCGCCATGGTTATCTCCTACAAAAATGAGAAAGCAGTTACTTTTTTTACAAAGTGAACTCTTTAACCA
Source organism: Aeromonas sp. R2-2 (assembly GCF_040908355.1). NCBI lineage: Bacteria > Pseudomonadati > Pseudomonadota > Gammaproteobacteria > Aeromonadales > Aeromonadaceae > Aeromonas > Aeromonas sp. R2-2. Next base: position 14,314 of record NZ_JBFODQ010000081.1, read on the forward strand.
TGCATCAAGCAACCTATGGCTAAGTTTTGTGGAATCGATAAAACCAAAACTACACACAACAAAATCATCTGAATTGATGCTCAACTGATTTCGAGCATCCAATTTATTAATGTCTTCACTTGAAGACCTCAAAAGAGGGATAACACTCCATCTTTCATCAAAATGAATGCCATACCATGTTTTTGCTAAAGTTTTGCTATATTCAGAATGAACAATAATCCCTAGCGCATGCTGTATTACTTCCCAATTAGTTGGGTATTTGAGCTTGGTTAATTCTGGAGAGAAAATCTTTTCATATACCGCTTGGTATCCATGCGACAAGTACAGTCCTTTTGACCACGCATTATATATTCCCCAATGCTGTTCAGACCAAGAGATCAATCCACTGGAGTAAAAATCATGCAAAACGACAACCCCTGGAATACATTTCATAAGCTCTAGCATATGCTTATGAAATGGTGAGTTTCCCATCTGATAAATAACTCGATCAATAGATTGGACATTGTCGATAAGCCACTTAACATCTCGAACATTAAAAGTGTCTGCAAACGTTAGTTCAACGTCATGTTGGTCAACAATCAATTCAATGTCATAATAGTCAGCTAATACAGTAAGTAGCTCTGCGCTGTAGTCAGCTATTCCCGTTCGTTCTGGTGGCATAGGGGAAACAAATGCAAGCCGAGGCTTTTTACTATAGTTTGATGGCAAAAAAGATTGCTTCAAATTATTTTTCTTCAAGCCTTCCCATGCAGCAATGGCCAGTTTGGCCGTTTTTTCCCAAGAGAATTTTTTAGCTTGTTGAAAACCGTTATCCCTGAGTCGAACACAGAATGCTTCGTCACCGAGAGATTGAGCCATCTTGTTAGATATGGAAGCAACATCGAAGGGGTCAAAAAGAGCGTCTGGCCAACCGATAACTTCAGGTAAGCTGGAGGTATTAGAACCGATGACAGGTGCGCCGCAAGCCATTGCCTCCAATGCAGGCAAACCGAATCCTTCGTGCCAAGACGGGAATACGTAGAGTTTGCACAGATTATAAAGCTGGACTAGCTCGTCATCACTGACATAGCCACTAAAGAGCAGTTCGTCATTTTGCAGGCCGTTTCGCTTGGCGATGTGCTGTAGATCCTCGACATTTCCGTCCGGCATTTTACCGGCCAAAAGCAACTGGTGAGATTCCCGCAGAACAGCAGGTAACTTTGCCCAGGCTTCGATCAGGCGAGGGAGGTTCTTGCGCTCGTCAGCGCCGCCCGTATATAGGACGAACGGACGGTTAAGACCTAGTCTGTTGCATAGCGTGGCGGAAGTCGAAGCATCTATCTCGACCACCTGAAACTCCGGCGCAATCGCTGTCGAAATGTTTTCAAAGCGTTCTGCGTCCACACCGAGACAATCCAAACCCTCCTGCCTTGCATGTGCCGAGATGGCTAAATACACAGCAGCTTGTTTTAGCGATTTAAGTTTTCGATCGTAATAGGTTGCGTAATTCTGGTTCGGTTTCAGGTACTGGTCTGGATTGAGCAACGGAATCAGGTCGTAAAGGCTGACACTTACCGGAGTGCGAGAATCGAGCCTTCCGATGCTTGTCACCGCATCATCCACGTAGCCTTCGAACAGACTTGTGACATGAATTACATCTGGACAAAGACTTGCCAGAAATGCCTCGCGCACCAGTTCGGCCACCTCTCGTCGAGTGCCATTAGCTGGCTCGACTTCCTTGACTGGTCCCGGCGCATACCACACCCGAATATTTTCTTGCGGCAAGATGTCATTAAAAGCTGCGCGAATCGGCTCGATCGAATCCGGCAACAGACCGGATAGCGCCAAAATAACTTCATGCTCACCACGGTTACGCACCACCGCACGCGCGAAGTCCATGGTGTAACGTCCAATCCCTCTAAAGCGGCTTTCGCTTTGCGCCCCCTGCATATCAATAACAATACGCATTATTTTCCACCTTTATTTTTTAATTCAATCGCCCGTTGCAGTTCTTTATATATTTGTTGGGCTCTGGGTGTTAAATTTGAAATTTCGGTTGGCACTGCAACTGAAATTTTACTGCAGGGTTGCTGATTGATAACAATCCGCATCAACCGCTGTTTTAACCAAGGGAAACGTGCCAGATTACTCTTCAAATGCAATGCGACTGACGGCTTGCGATTAATATAATGAATCGCGTTGATTAGCCAAGGTCGCATAAGTATTTTTATTTTTAAAACTAAAACCGCGAATGCCTGCTTGAAAAATGACATATCGCCGCCTAGTACGCGTTTTATACCACGTATCGGCCGAGTTAGCCGCCAAGAAGTGCTGGCATAGACCGCTAATAAGCGCTGATGAAATTCTTCTGCAAACGCTTGCGATTCACGCACCTGCTCTTGCGCTTCTCGTGCTTGCTCTTGTTCACTTATTAGCCGCACTTGCAATTCCCGTGTTTGCTCTTGTTCACTTATTAGCTGCTCTTGCAATTCCCGTGTTTGCTCTTGTTCACCTATTAGCTGCTCTTGCAATTCCCGTGTTTGCTCTTGTTCACTTATTAGCTGCTCTTGCAATTCCCGAGTTTGATCTTGTTTACTTATTAGCTGCTCCAGCAATTCCCGTATTTGATCTTGTTTACTTATTAACTGCTCCTGCAATTCCCTTGCCTTTTCTTGTGTTTCCAATACTATTTTTTGGAAGTGGATGTTTACATTATTCACATAATTATGTTCTTTTTTTTGTACCTGTATTGCCTCTTCAATTGCTTTCATCCAAGCATCATGTGGATCAACCAATGATTCATATGCATCATTTGGATTAATATCGATTAATGCTTTACGTAATAATTTAAAAGACCACTCATTAAGTGGGCGGTTCCATAACTTTAACGCAACATTATCATAAGGGCTAGGCAATCTGAAAGGACTGATTGATATTGTTCTTAGTGGAACAGGATTATCAACAACACCAGTTAAGAGCTCTCGAATAAATATAAAAAATGAAAGGAAAATATTTTTTGGCCATACACAATCCTCAGCTATTTTAGAGATTGAACCAAAGTCAATTAAATTGATTTCTCCGCTATCTGATACGAGTATATTCCATGTGCGAACATCATTATGATAAAAGCCAGCATTCTCTAGAATTACAAGTTTATCAAGCACTGATATTATAATCGCATAACTATCCAAATCTTGCCCTTCCTGCAAAAGTTCAAGCAGCAAACGACCAGGTAGTTTTTCTATAGCAATTAATGCTTCTTGCTCAAGTTGCTCATTTCCCTCCGAAAAAATGGCCCTAGGCGTATGAAAATCTGGTGGCGGATTCTTAAAAAAATTGACCTCATTTTTAAACTCTGCCTTATTGATAACAGCATTATCATTATTAAATGAATATTTTTTAAGAATATAATTTTGACCAAAAAAATAACGCCGACTACCTGCATGACAACCACCAGCCAACGCATGTGGGTTTTCTGACCAACGATAGAACTCATCAGCTACGGTATCAATTACCCAATAGCGATTACTAGCGATAAAAAATGGTCTAGGTAGATCAGCAAGATGAGTTGAATGGCTTGCAATCTTATGCACAAATGCTAAATCGTCTAACAACACCATCGGTGTCTCTGGCTGACTCGGCCCCCAATATAAAGGCTCCTCACGCAATGCCAATTCAAGGATTAAAACACCACATTGACTTGCTAAACGATTGAGCATTTCTTTTACGGAACTAACACCATGTTCATGAACAATATGATGGAAAACACTTAGACCAAGCACCAGATCGTATTTATTGGGTTCTAAAGTATCGATGACATTTTCAATACGACCTGTTTCAAAATTTGTATTCAGATCGGGATTTTCTTCAGCCAGCGCTCTGCATACAGCCACATTTTTGTCGAGAAAATCGACACCATGAACAACTGCACCACGCTTAGCTAGATTGAGACTAAAAAAACCCTGCGCACAGCCAAGGTCAATTACTCTTATTGGCCGACCAAGCAAATTTCGCAAGGCATCATGAACGCGAAAAATATGTTTAAGGCGATCTTCGCACGATCGAGAAACTTGTCCAGAAAGCTCCTGGTGGCGATAGATGGGCTGATACACTTCCGGCAATGCGGATACCAGTTCCTCAATCATGATCATTTTTCCTCTGTTAAATTTTGGACGCAGGCAAATGAAGCTTCTAGGTCTACAATCCCCCAAAACTGGACTATTTTTCCAACATACAACAAAATAGAATCATATCGACGATCTAATGGCACCAGTTCTTTTAATGGATCACCCGATGAAATTCCAAATGATATAAGGTAATGCCCCTCATTGAGAGTTAATGGCAATGAAAAACGAAACGTTTTCACCTCACCTTCCGAAGCATAAATATACTCACTTCCTTGAGTCGAAATAAAAGAATTGGTTCCATATAAGAAAACCCCCTCAATTGTCTTTATTAAAAGACCAGGCACCACACTTTTAAAATCAGCATCAAATTTTACTTTAAAATAAAAGTCAGTTTTCTCATTCCCCTCGATTCTAGGAGGATAACATTGATTATCTGCGATTATAAGATAATCAATGATCTCTGCTCCTCCTTTTCCCCAACGATGCTCCTCCTTGCGATATCCTGGTCTAGTACTAAATATATCAGCTACACCTTCAGAAAAATCCCGCGACATCAATGAGTCAGGGTTTTTATTGTCGCTTACAGTATTATTTATTTTTTTACCAAACATCTCGTCAAGATAGCGATTACTAACATCGCGAGAAGCACCATCGAGTTCAACATGACCATTTTTAAGCAAAATGGCTCGTTCGCAATGCTTAACTATATCGCCAGCGCTATGTGAAACAAGAAGCAAAGTAGTCCCTGCTTCCTTATATTGATTAATTCGCTGGTAGCACTTTGCCTGAAAATATGCATCACCAACAGAAAGAGCTTCATCTACAATCAATATATCTGGCCGACGTGCTGTAGCCAAACTGAAGGCCAAGCGCATTTGCATACCACTAGAGTACATGCGCAGTGGCTGATCTATATAATTACCAATTTCAGCAAAAGCTTCTATTTCTGGCATAAGGTTATGCAAGTCATTTATTGAATAACCAAGCAGCTGCCCAGCCATGAACACATTCTGTCGGCCAGTAAAATCGGGATGGAACCCCATCCCTAGCTCTAACATAGCTGCAACCCGCCCTGTTGTTTCAATATTGCCAGTTGTTGGCTGAGTGGTGCCGGTTATCATCTTAAGCAGAGTGCTTTTACCTGCACCATTGACTCCCATAATGCCGACCGACTCACCAGGCTGAATAGAAAAACTCACATCTTGCATGACCCACTTCAAACTGTGCCTGGGCTTTTTGCCCGGCAACATCCACTCCGCCAAACGCGCCCAGCGCGTCGGGTATTGCTTATACGCCTTACCCAACTGATTAACCTTGATCATCCCCATTACAGTTCATCCACCATTTCACCCGCATGTTTGCGGAATAAAGAAAAACCGAGCATCGTCAAGAAGGCACCGATTAACGCCACTGGCCACAAACTTTGCCACTGCGGCCAAGCCCCCTGCACCAAGATCTGCTGGCAAGCAGCGACTATCGGTGCCACCGGGTTCAGCGCCATATAGGGCTTAATCGCCTCAGGCAAAATATCCGCGGGGTAAACTATCGGGGTAAGCCAGAACCAGAACTGCAAGGCGATACCAAAAAACTGGCCAATATCACGAAAAAAAACATTTAGCACACCCAGTGTCATGCCCAAACCAATGGCAAACAAAATCAAGATCGCCAAAACGGGTAACAACGCTAAATACTGCACACCGGGGAACATCCCCACCACTAATAAAAAAAGCGAAAACAAACCAAACACAATTGAAAAATTTAGCAACGCATTCAAAATTACCGTAACCGGCAAACACAAACGTGGGAAGCTAATTTTTTTCAATAAATTGGCATTTTCTAAAAACACATTCTGGCTACGGCCTACAATCTCGGCAAACAACCCCCACGTTAATACCCCGGCACACAAGTAAATACTATAGGCAAAGGTGTGATCCACGCCTGGCAACTTGGCGCGCATCACATTTGAAAAAATCACCGTATAAACAATGATCATCGCCAGTGGGTTGATGATGTTCCACGCAGCACCCAATAATGTGTTTTGATACTTGACTTGAAATTCGCGTTTGACATTACCGAGGATAAATCCTCGGTAAGTCCACAGCGCTTTTACCATCGCAACTGACATCAAATTATTCCTTGATCAATGCTTCTACTTCAGTTACAGCTTGCCATACTTTTGCTTCATCAGCTCGGCTCTCGATATTTAAACGTAATAATGGTTCTGTGTTTGAAGTACGTACATTCAAACGCCAATCATTCAGTTCAATACTCAATCCATCAGTGCGATCAACCGCCAAGGCTTGCGGTGCATATTTAGCTTCAATACGCGAGATAACCTTAGCCGAGTCACTAACTCGGTAATTAATCTCACCGCTACATGGATAAGCAGCCACACGTTCATTGACCAAGCTCGACAAGCAGGCTTGCTTGACTGTCAACAATTGAGCGACCAATAACCAGGGGATCATACCACTATCACAATAACCAAAATCACGGAAATAGTGATGCGCACTCATTTCACCACCATATATAGCATTTTCCAAGCGCATACGTTCCTTGATAAAGGCATGGCCGGTTTTACTCAGCACAGGAACGCCACTCGCCTGTTTGACCACATCGATAGTATTCCAAGTCAGTCGTGGATCATGAATTATTTTCTCACCAGGATGACTGGCCAAAAATGCCTCAGCCAACAATCCAACGATGTAGTATCCTTCGATAAACTCGCCATTCTCATCAAACAGGAAACAGCGGTCAAAATCGCCATCCCACGCTATCCCCATATCTGCGCCATGCTCCTTTACCGCATCTGCTGTTGCGGAACGATTCTCTGGTAGCAATGGATTAGGAATACCATTAGGGAAGTTGCCATCTTCTTCGTGATGGATTTTTATGAATTCGACGGGGACATTAAGTGTATTAAATCGCTGCTCAATAGCATCGATAACATGGCCCGCGGCACCATTACCGGCATTCACAACCAATTTTAGTGGTCGCAATTTCGATGGCTCAATATAAGTCAACAAATGTTCAACATAATCATCGAGAATCGACAATTTGGTCAGAGAGCCGAGTTGTGGCGTGGCAGAAAACTCCCCCGATTCAGCCAATGCTCGGATATCATTCAAACCACTATCACCACTAATTGGGGATGCGCCCCGCCCTACCAATTTCATACCGTTATAGTCCATTGGGTTATGACTGGCTGTCACCTCAATAGCACCATCAATATCTAGCGTAAACGCTGCGAAATAGGTCTCTTCTGTACCCGTCATGCCTAGGTCAATCACATCACAGCCAGCATCCATGATCCCTTTGGCCAAGGCCTGTTTCAACTCTTCACTGGTGAGTCTGACATCGCCACCGATTGCCATTGTTTTTGCATTCAAATGTTGTGCTGCCGCACGACCTATGCGGTAGGCAATGTCGGTGTTGAGTTCTTCGCCTAATTTCCCACGAATATCGTACGCTTTAAAACAGGTTAAATTCATTATTATGTCTCTCAATAACTGTTATTTTTTAAAATCGATAATATCATCTTCGCCAAGATAATCACCGGTTTGCACCTCAAGCATGACTAAGTCTATCAAACCAGGATTTTTTAACTGATGACGATGGCCTGCAGGAATATAGGTAGATTGATTTGCTGTCAATAGCTCTTCTTGACCATCATAATTTACTTCTGCAACACCAGATAAAACGACCCAGTGTTCATTTCGATGATGATGCATTTGCATCGTCAGGCTCGCGCCTGGTTTAACTTCTAGACGTTTAATTTTAAAACGCTCGCCAATTTCAAGAAGCGTATAACGCCCCCAGGGGCAGTAAACCGTACGGTGAGTCTTGAATGCATCGTGATTGATTTTTTTAAGTTGATTATAAATCACTTTAACATCTTGGCTATTGTTTTTATTAGCCACCAGTAATGCATCAGCAGTGTCAACAATCACCAAATTTTCTACACCTACAGCACCAATGACTCGTTCTTCACTTGTAACATAACAATTTTTGGTACTCTGTAAAATAGCATGGCCTTGGACTGTATTTCCATTATCATCTGGCTGGTGTAGGTCACTAATCGCTGACCAGGAACCGATATCACTCCAACCAATATCACAGGGTACCACCGACACGTTTTGCGATTTTTCCATCACTGCATAATCAATAGAAATATCAGGAACGTGACTAAATGTGTCGGCATCCAAATCGATATGTTTGACCTTTTTATTCTGAATTACTTCAGATTTATTGAGGCAGGATTTTGTGGCAGCAATCACCTCTGGACAGTGCACTTCCATTTCTGCGATCATCGTACTCGCTTTGAAGCAAAACATACCAGAATTCCAAAAAAATCGCCCACTTTCCAGATACTCTTTGGCTTTACTCAACGTTGGTTTTTCAACAAAACGCAGGACATCAGAACCTTGCGCTTCAATGTAACCATAACCGGTTTCGGGAGTATTAGGTTTTATACCGAATGTTACCAAACGCCCTTTTTTAGCTAAATCAATCGCACAGGCAACGGCATCAGCAAAAGCAGCCTGCTCAGTGATCAAGTGATCCGCAGCTAACACCAGCACGATCGCATCATCACCATATGTATCACACGCATAAATAGCAGCAGAGGCCACTGCGGCGGCTGTATTACGCCCATACGGCTCAAGAATAAATGAGGTTTGAATAGAACTTTCGTTGACCTCTTTGAATGAATCCAGTGTTTTGAAATACAATTCTCTATTTGTAACTGTTAAAATATCACTAATATCGGCTAATTTTGCACCACGTAAAAAAGCTTTTTGTAAAAAACTTTGATTATCCGATAGTTTAATGAATGGCTTGGGATGTTGTTCACGCGAAACAGGCCACAACCTTGAACCGCTTCCACCACACATAATTGCAGGAATTAAGACAGTCATAGATACACCATAATATATTTAATGTGTTAATGTTATTTTTAGAAATGTTTAGCTACCATAAATGGCTTCGCATTTTTATCTTTAAGAGATAATATAGGGAGCATATCACACTCCCACTCTATTCCTAGTTGCTGATCATTCCAACATATTGTGTGTTCAAAGTCAGATCTATAATAATTCGTTGCTTTATATAAAACTTCTGCTGTTTCTGTTTTAGTTATAAAGCCATGGGCAAACCCTTTCGGGATCCACAATTGCCGCTTATTCTCAGCTGATAGATGAACACCGTCCCATTTTCCAAAGGTTGGCGAACTTTCACGAATATCCACTACCACATCAAATACCTCTCCCACTACACATCGCACCAGCTTTCCCTGAGCATGGGGAGGCAATTGATAATGCAAGCCACGCAATACCCCTTTCGACGATTTGGAATGATTATCCTGCACAAATTTAACCGGATATCCTACCGCCTCTTCAAACAGCTTGTGGTTGAAACTCTCAAAGAAAAAACCACGCTCATCACCAAATACTTTGGGCTCAAAAATAAGCACATCAGGAATCGCAGTCTTGATTACATTCATCTGTCTATCCACATTTGATTCAATTTTTATGGGGGAGCAACTTCCCTCCCCCCAATCACATCAGGCTTTGGCAACCATTCTTAGCAAATATTGGCCATACGCATTCTTTGCCAACGGTGCAGCAAGAACACGGACCTGGTCGGCAGTAATGAATTTCTTGCGATAGGCGATCTCTTCAGGACAAGCGACTTTCAACCCCTGACGCGTCTCGATGGTCTGAATAAAGTTGCTCGCATCTACCATGCTTTCATGGGTACCGGTATCCAGCCAAGCATAACCACGACCCATCATGGCCACCGACAGATTGCCTTGCTCCAGGTAGATGCGGTTCACATCCGTAATTTCCAGCTCACCACGGGGCGACGGCTTCAGGCTCTTGGCGATATCCACCACGCTGTTGTCGTAGAAATAGAGGCCGGTGACCGCATAGTTGCTCTTGGGCTCCAACGGCTTCTCTTCCAGAGAGATCGCGGTTCCTTTTTTATCAAATTCCACCACTCCATAGCGCTCGGGGTCGTGCACGTGGTAGGTAAAGACAGTGGCGCCACTCTCTTTGACCGCTGCCGCCTCCAACTGTTTCTGCAGGTCGTGGCCGTAGAAGATGTTGTCGCCCAACACCAGTGCACAGGGGTCTGACCCGATAAACTCTTCACCCAGAATAAAGGCTTGTGCCAACCCGTCCGGACTTGGTTGTACCTTGTACTGCAAACTCAAGCCCCACTGGCTGCCATCACCCAGCAATTGCTTAAAGCGAGGAGTATCTTGCGGCGTGCTAATGATCAAAATATCTCGAATACCGGCTAGCATCAGGGTGCTGAGCGGGTAGTAGATCATCGGCTTGTCATAAATGGGCAGCAACTGCTTGCTTACCGCCATGGTGACTGGATAGAGGCTGGTGCCTGAGCCACCAGCCAGAATAATGCCTTTACGTTTGGCCATGATGCTTGTTTCTTATTTTAAAAATGCAAAAGAAAAGGGTTGCTTGAAGCCACACCTTTCTGTTTTATCCCTTGCCAGCCAAGGATACGCTCAACACATCCCTGACCAGTGATTTATTTGCCCAGGATCTCGGTCAACATCCGCTCCACACCGACGGTCCAGTCCGGCAGCACCAGATCGAAGGTGCGCTGGAATTTACCGGTATCAAGGCGGGAGTTATGGGGGCGTTTGGCCGGGGTCGGGAAGGCACTGGTCGGCACCGCATTGAGCTGTGTCACAGCCAGTTCAACGCCGGCTTCTCTGGCTTTGGCAAACACCAGCTGGGCGTAGTCAAACCATGTTGTTGTACCAGAGGCAATCAGATGGTACAGCCCGGCGACCTCGGGTTTACTCTGCGCAACACGGATCGCATGGGCGGTGCAATCAGCCAGTAACTCGGCACCGGTCGGTGCGCCGAACTGGTCATTGATGACTGACATCTCGCTACGCTCTTTGCCAAAGCGCAACATGGTCTTGGCAAAGTTGGCGCCGCGGGCGGCATAGACCCAGCTGGTACGGAAGATCAGATGACGGGTGCAGAGGGACGCACCTTGCTCACCCGCCAGCTTGGTTTCACCGTAGACGTTGAGCGGTGCAGTTGCATCGGTTTCCACCCACGGACGCTCGCCGCTACCATCGAACACATAGTCGGTGGAGTAATGCACCAACCAGGCACCCAATGCTTCCGCTTCTTTGGCGATCGCCGCTACACTGGTCGCGTTGAGCAGCTCGGCAAACTCCCGCTCGCTCTCCGCCTTGTCGACTGCGGTATGGGCCGCGGCGTTGACAATCACGTCCGGCTTGACCAGACGTACCGTATCGGCCACCCCTGCCGGGTTGCTGAAATCGCCACAATAATCGCTGGAGTCAAAATCAACGGCAGTGATGCGCCCGAGGGGGGCCAGTGCACGCTGCAGCTCCCAGCCTACCTGGCCGTTTTTGCCAAACAGCAGAATATGCATCAGGCACGCTCCCCATCTTTCTGTTCAATCGCGGAATAGTGTTGCTCAATCCAGGATTGGTAGGCACCGCTCTTGACGTTGTTGACCCACTGCTGGTTATCCAGATACCACTGCACGGTTTTGCGAATACCGGATTCAAAGGTCTCTTGCGGTTGCCAAGCAAGCTCACTGCCCATCTTGGTCGCATCGATGGCATAGCGGCGATCGTGACCAGGGCGATCCGCCACATAGGTGATTTGATCGCGATAAGAGCCCGCTTTCGGCACCATCTCGTCCAGCAAATCGCAGATGGTGTATACCACCTCCAGATTCTGCTTCTCGTTGTGACCGCCAATGTTGTAGGTCTCTCCGACCAAGCCAGTGGTCACCACCTTGTAGAGCGCGCGCGCGTGGTCTTCCACATAGAGCCAGTCACGGATCTGGTCACCCTTGCCATAGACCGGCAACGGCTTGCCATCCAGCGCGTTAAGAATGACCAGCGGGATCAGCTTCTCGGGGAAGTGGTACGGGCCGTAGTTATTGGAGCAGTTGGTGACGATGGTTGGCAGGCCGTAAGTACGGCGCCAGGCGCGCACCAGATGGTCGCTGGAGGCCTTGGAGGCGGAATAGGGGCTGCTGGGGGCGTAGGGGGTGGTCTCGGTAAAGAGCGGCAATGGTTCACCGACGGCTACTTCATCCGGATGAGGCAGATCACCATATACCTCGTCAGTGGAGATATGGTGGAAGCGGAAAGCCGCCTTGCGCACATCATCCAGACCGTTCCAGTAAGCGCGAGCCGCTTCCAGCAACATATAGGTGCCGACAATATTGGTCTCGATAAAGTCAGCCGGGCCTGTGATGGAGCGATCCACATGGCTCTCGGCGGCCAGATGCATCACGGCATCCGGCTGGTGCAGGGCAAACACCCGATCCAGCTCGGCGCGATTGCAGATATCCACCTGCTCAAACACATAACGCTCACTTGACGATACATCGGCTAGGGATTCCAGATTGCCGGCATAGGTGAGTTTATCGAGATTGATAACGGCATCCTGGGTATCACGGATGATATGGCGCACCACAGCAGAGCCGATAAAGCCTGCGCCACCAGTAACGAGAAATTTCATATTAATTATGCTCTTACGATAAGTTGGAGTTCAATTAAATAGGGTAGAACTAACTAATCGGGGATAATACGACTTGGAACTTAATGAGAAGCATAAATATTAGCAATAATGAGATACATATATCGCAACGCTCAAAACTCATGCAGTTATCGATAAAGGCTATGGCTACCGCACTGAGTTACAGCCCCCAGTTTGCTGCTTTTCACCACATTGCTCACGCTGTTGGTCATCATGTCCTCCAGCATTATTGTGTTTTTGGCGGTGTGGATAAAGTAAACAGTTGCTAATTGAAACTGCTTGCCACACCGAGTCAGCCCGATTTGATGCCGAATTCTATCCCGTTTCCCCCGAAGATGAACAGCTAAAAGTGTTTTGATAGGGAGCAAATTGAGGCCATTCAATGAACAATGCCTGTTTCATTGCATCAGCTTCAAGTTGTTACTTAGTTTCGTCTGTTGCTCTTTTGAACAAAAAAACAGGGCAACCCATGGGGTTGCCCTGTCTGATTGTCAGCCAGACCAAAGCTGGCTGGCGATTTATTGAACTCTGTTCAAATTAGCTAAACCTGCATGCCATCAGTCACCTTTTGACTCAACTGCTGCAGCCATGCGCGCCTCTTTACTCTTGTGGCTGGTGAAGTAACGCATCACCAGCACGAAGAAGAGCGGTACGAAGAAGATGGCCAGCACGGTGGCACTGATCATCCCCCCCATCACGCCGGTACCGATGGCGTTACGGCTGCTGGCGCCCGCGCCGGAGCTGATCACCAGCGGCAGCACCCCGAGGATAAAGGCGAGCGAGGTCATCAGGATCGGACGCAGACGCAGGCGCGCCGCCTCCACCACGGCTTCACCCAAGCCCATCCCTTTGTCGTAGAGCTCTTTGGCAAATTCCACGATCAAAATAGCGTTCTTCGCCGACAGACCTATGGTGGTGAGCAGGCCGACCTGGAAGTAGACGTCGTTCTCCAGCCCGCGCAGGGTGGCAGCCACAATGGCCCCCAGTACCCCGAGCGGCACCACCAACATCACCGAGAACGGAATGCTCCAGCTCTCGTAGAGGGCCGCCAGACAGAGGAACACCACCAGCAAGGAGATGGCGTAGAGCGCGGGTGCCTGTGAACCGGCCTGACGCTCCTGGAAGGAGAGCCCGGTCCACTCGATGCCCACCCCTTCCGGCAGCTGTTTCACCATCTGTTCGATGGCGGCCATCGCATCACCGGTACTCTTGCCGGGCGCCGCCTCACCGACGATCTCCATCGCCGGTACACCGTTGTAACGCTCAAGACGGGGTGAGCCGAAGCTCCACTCGGTGCTGGCAAAGGCGGAGAAGGGCACCATCTGACCGGCACTGTTGCGCACATACCAGAGTTTCAGATCTTCCGGGTTCATCCGGAAGGGGGCATCCGCCTGCATGTAGACCTTCTTGATCCGGCCACGATCAACGAAGTCATTGACGTAGGACGAGCCCCAGGCAGTGGCCAGGGTGTTGTTGATATCCGCGATGGAGAGCCCCTGCGCCAGCGCCTTCTCGTAGTCAATCTTGATGTCGAGTTGCGGCGTATCTTCCATCCCGTTCGGGCGTACCCGCACCAGGGTGGGATCCTGCGCCGCCATACCGAGCAGCTGGTTACGCGCCGCCATCAGCTTGTCGTGACCGATACCACCGCGATCCTGCAGGAAGAAGTCAAAACCGGTCGCCGTCCCCAGCTCCGGGATCGGAGGCAGGTTGAAGGCGAACACTTGCGCCTCCTTGATGCTGAACAGATAGCCCATGGCGCGGCCGATAATGGCATTGGCGCTGCGATCCGGGCTCTTGCGCTCGCTCCAGTCCTTGAGCTTGATAAAGGCCATCCCCGCGTTCTGGCCACTACCGGCGAAGCTGAAGCCGGATACGGTCAGTACAGAGTCAACGTTATCCTTCTCGTTTTTCAGGAAGTAGTCGCGCATGTCCGCCAGCACCACCTCGGTACGCTGCTTGGTGGCCCCCACCGGCAGTTGCACCATGGACATGATGACTCCCTGATCCTCTTCCGGCAGGAAGGAGGTGGGCATCCGCATAAAGAGCACGGCCAACACCGCCAGCATGGCGCCGTAGATCAGGCTGTAGCGCACACCCTGCTTGATCACCTTGCGCACGCCGCTCTGATAGCGATTGGTACCCGCATCAAAGGCGCGGTTGAACCAGCCAAAGAAGCCGCGCTTGGCACCAAACTCGCCATGTTTCATCGGTTTGAGCAGGGTGGCACAAAGGGCCGGTGTCAGGATCAACGCCACCAGCACCGACAGCACCATGGCCGAGACGATGGTCAATGAGAACTGGCGATAGATGGCGCCGGTCGAGCCGCCGAAGAAGGCCATCGGCACGAACACGGCGGAGAGCACCAGGGCAATCCCCACCAGCGCGCCGGTGATCTGGGTCATCGACTTGCGGGTCGCTTCCAGCGGGGAGAGATCCTCCTCACTCATCAGACGCTCCACGTTCTCCACCACCACGATGGCGTCATCCACCAGCAGGCCGATGGCCAGCACCATACCGAACATGGTGAGGGTGTTGATGGAGAAGCCGAACGCCGCCATCACCCCGAAGGTACCGAGCAGCACCACAGGCACCGCGATGGTCGGGATCAGGGTGGCGCGGAAGTTCTGCAAGAACAGATACATGACGCAGAACACCAGGAAGATCGCCTCGATCAGGGTCTGCACCACCTCCTCGATGGAGATCTTCACAAACGGCGTGGTGTCGTAGGGGTAGACGATCTCCATATTGGCCGGGAAGTAATCCGACAGCTCATTGAGCTTGGCTCGCACCTTCTCGGCAGTATCCAGCGCGTTGGCACCGGTGGCCAGCTTGATGGCGACCGCGGCGGTAGACTGGCCGTTGTAGAGCGCATCGGCGTCATAGCTTTCGCCCGCCAGCTCGACCCGGGCCACATCTTTCAGCCGCACCTTGGAGCCATCCTGATTCACCCGCAGCAGGATATCGTTGAACTGCTCCACGGTAGAGAGACGGGTCTGCCCCATGATGGTGGCGGTGAACTGCTGATCTTCCACCGACGGAGTACCACCCAGCTTGCCGAACGCGACCTGGGCGTTCTGCGCCTTGATGGCTGCCTGCACATCACCAGGAGTCATCTGCACCCGGTTGAGCTTGTTGGGATCGAGCCACACCCGCATGGAGTACTGGCTGCCGAACAAGGTGATGTCCCCTACCCCGTCCAGACGGCTCAGGGGCTCCTTGATATTGGAGACCACATAGTCCGCCAGATCGTCGTTGTTCATCGAGCCATCGCTGGAGATGAAGGCCGCGACCATCAGGAAGCTGCTGGAGGTCTTCTGTACCCGGATCCCCTGCTGCTGCACCTCTTGCGGCAGCAGCGACATCGCTTGTTGCAGCTTGTTCTGCACCTGCACCTGGGCAATGTCGGGATCGGTCCCCGGCTGGAAGGTGAGGGTCACCGACACCCGCCCCGCGGAGTCAGACTGGGAGGACATGTAGAGCAAGTGATCCAGCCCGGTCATGTTCTGTTCGATGATCTGAGTCACCGAGTCTTCCACCGTTTTGGCGGATGCGCCCGGATAGCTGGCAGAAATACCGACAGCGGGCGGCGCAATACTCGGGTACTGGGCGACCGGCAATTTGATGATGGCCAGGCTACCCGCCAGCATGATCACCAGCGCGATCACCCAGGCAAAAATGGGTCTGTCTATAAAAAATCGAGCCATGAAGCGACTACTCCATCCTACTTGTTGGCCGGGGTGTTGGACGCAGCTTGAGCAGACGGTGCATCAGCACCCTGCTCGGCGGGATTGACCACGGCGCCCGGTCGTACTTTCTGCAAGCCAGCCACGATCACCCGCTCGCCGGAGGTGAGCCCTGACTCCACCACCCAGTTGCTGCCGACGACCCGGCTCAGTTGCACGTTGCGCAGCTCCACCTTGTTGTCAGCGGTTACCACCATCACGGTGGCGCCGCCGTTGGGAGTGCGAGTCACGGCAGTTTGCGGCACCAGCAGCCCTTGCGCCCTCTCACCCTCTTGCAGGGTGGCGCGCATAAACATGCCGGGCAGCAGCAGCTGGTGAGGGTTGGGCACAATCACCCGCAGGGTCACCATGCCGGAGGTCTCATCCACGGTCACATCGGAGAACTGCAACGAGCCCTCTTCGCCGTAAGTGGAGCCATCTTCCAGCTGGAAGGTCACCTTGGCCCCTTTCTGCTCGTCCTGGGTCAGCTTGCCCTCGGCGACCAGTCGCTTGAGGCGCAGCAGATCGGCGGTGGACTGACGCACATCCACATACATGGGATCGAGCTGCTGAATGGCGGTCAGGCTGTCAGCCTGCTGGGCAGTCACCAGCGCCCCCTCGGTCACCGCGGATTTACCGATGCGGCCACTGATGGGGGCAGTGATGCGGGTGTAACCGAGATTGATCTCGGCAGTACGCAAAGCTGCCTTACTCGCCATGATCTCCGCCTTGGCCTGCTTCCAGCTGGCGTCGGCGTCGTCATAGTCCTGACGGCTGATGGATTTGACCTTGAGCAGCTCCTGATAGCGCTGCGCCTTGAGGCGGGCACTCTGCTCGTTGGCCTCGGCCTTGGCCAGATTGGCCTTGGCGCTGGCAACTGCCGCCTGATAGACAGCCGGGTCGATCTGATAGAGCAGATCGCCCGCCTTCACATCGCTTCCCTCGGTAAAGAGGCGCTTGAGGATGATGCCGCTCACCTGCGGACGCACTTCGGCCACCCGTAACGGGGCGCTGCGACCGGTCAACTCGGTGGTCAACATCAACGGGCCGCTCTGCAGGGTCACCACGTTGACCGCCGCGGGGGGCATGCCGCCCTGTCCCTGGGGTGCGCCCCCCTTGTCACCACAACCTGCCAGCAAGCCTGTAGCCAGCAAGGCAAGACCAACTGAACGAGCAAGAATATGTTTATGCATGAAACACCTGAGCCTTTGCCAGTCAATGAACAATCAGGGCTACATGGGCCCTGTTGGTAAATAGTCGAAAGATGAGGCAATATACATACATTCATAAATGTATGTAAGTGACTTTTTGCTTGCATGAGGCACAAATTTCGATGGCCAGACGAACCAAAGAAGAGGCGCAGCAAACCCGCTGCCACATCATGAGCACGGCGCTAGATCTGTTCTGCTCCCAGGGCCTGGCCAAGACCAGCCTGACCGACATCGCCAGGGCGGCAGACCTGACCCGCGGGGCCATCTATTGGCACTTCAAGAACAAGGATGAACTCTTCATTTCGCTCTGGCAGGAGCTCTGCAGCCCCCTCGCCCACCAGCTCGATGCCTGCCTCAATCCAGATGAGCCGGATCCGCTGGGGCAACTGCGCCTCTTCTTCGAAGGGGTGCTCCACAGCTTCATTCACAATCCGGCCCAGCGGCAGATGTTTACCATCCTGTTCAATCTCGAATCGCTGGAGGGGGAAGCCATCTCACTGCGCGAGCATATCCGCAGCCAGTCCGCCAACTTCTTTCGGGACCTGGAGACCACCCTGGCCAATGCGGTACGGCGGGGCCAACTGCCCGCCAACCTCAACCTGCAGCGCGCCGCCACCCTGCTCCACTGCACTCTGGATGGCTACATCATCAACTGGCTCCACTTTCCGGGGCGGATAGACCTGCAGGGCGAATCCGCCTTCCTGATAGAGAGCATGTTCACCATGCTGGCCCAGCCCCACGGGCCAGCCTGCGGCCACTAACCGGCTCCGGCAACTCCCACCCATCCAAATCGGGGCCTGACCGCGCGCTTTGGCAGTCAGGCCCCGATTTGTTACCCTGTGCGCCCCCTGCTTGAGGTAACCCCTGTGCCACACTCTGACGCCATCCCCGCTTCCCGGCCATTTAACGACCAGCACGCCCACGTTCGAACTGCCTTTGTGGCAAGTCTCAAACCCGGTGCTCACCTGCTCAATGGTCAATGCGGTATGGGGGAGGATCTGTGCTGGCTGCGTGCAGAAGGGTATATAGTCACTGCCTGTGAAGCTGTGCTGGCCGACGCCAGAGTTGCCTCACAGCAATCCGGGCAAGCGGTGCGGGTCTGCCCGCTGGCAAAGATGCACTCGGTGCTCCCTTACGATGGCATCTGGCTGAGCCGCCCGCTTGATAGCGACGTGGCCACCCTTGTTCCCCAGTTGCAACAGCTGGCGACCCTGCTCAAAGCGGGTGCTCCGCTCTGCTTCCCCCTGCCGCCAAGCGGCAAGATTAGTCACGATGAGCTACAACAACTGGTCACCACATCCGGGATAGCGCTGCAACTGGCGCCGATGGAAACCGCCTCGACCAACACGCCATCATGCACAGGTCAACACGCCACCCAGTACGTCATGTTGCTGCGTGGCGATCATCAGGCCACCTAACGGGCTAATTCATCACGAATTTTCCAGTTCAACGCCAAGTCGACAGCTAGTCGGCGATCTTGACCTTCGACAATATTTAACTCGGCGTTAACGCAGAAAAGGCAGACATAACACGGCTTACGTGTTAAAAAGTGTGATTAATATCAAAATTTAATAACAAAACAGACAATACAACCAACTCCGGATTTCCTTATGAAACTTGTCCTGAAACTCATTGCTGGCATCCTTGCCGGTCTCTTGCTCGGTCTCTACGCCCCTGAGTGGGTGGCGCGCGTGCTGTTTACGGCCAAGACAGTGATAGGTCAGCTCATCACCTTCACCATTCCGCTCATCATTCTGTTCTTTATCATGAGCGGCATCGCCAGCCTGCCGAAAAACTCCGGCAAGCTGCTGGGCAAAACCGTGGCCCTCTCTTACTGCTCCACCATTCTGGCGGGGCTGTTCGCCTTTACCGTGGCGAGCCACCTGATCCCGCAGTTCACCACCGCCGCCGAGCCCACCACGGCCACGGCTATCAAGCTGGCCTCCTACGTCAATCTGGAGATCCCGCCGCTGTTTGGCGTGATGTCGGCTCTGGCCGCCGCCTTCGTGTTCGGCATTGGCATCAGCGCCACCCAGGCCACCGATCTGCGCCGGGTCGCCGATCAGGGTCGTGACATCATCGACCGCCTGCTGGCCAAGGTGATCATCCCGCTGCTGCCGTTCTATATCGCGGGCGTCTTTGTCGAGATGACGGTAGAAGGCACCGTATTCGCTACCCTGAAAACTTTCGGCGTGGTGCTGGTGATGGCGATCCTGATGCACTGGATCTGGCTCTCCGTACTGTTCGTGGGTACAGGTCTGGCCCTTGGCCGCTCACCGGCGCAGCTCATCAAGAACATGCTGCCCGCCTACTTCACCGCGCTGGGGACCATGTCGAGCGCCGCCACCATTCCGGTCGCTCTGCAATCGAGCAAGAACAACGGCGTGAGCGACGGTATCGCCAACTTCACCGTGCCGCTGTGTGCCACCATTCACCTCTGTGGCTCCACCATTACCCTGGTCACCTGTGCCACCGCGGTGATGTTCCTCTCCGAGCATCTGGCCATTCCGGGCATCGAGACCATGCTCCCCTTCATCATGATGCTGGGGGTGATCATGATCGCCGCCCCGGGCGCCCCGGGTGGTGGCGTGATGTCGGCGCTGGGCCTGCTCACCTCCATGCTCGGTTTCGGTGAAGCCTCTATCGCCCTGATGATCGCCCTCTATCTGGCGCAGGACAGCTTCGGCACCGCCTGCAACGTCACCGGTGACGGCGTGATTGCCCTGTGGGCGGATCGCTTCGCCAACGGTAGCGAGAGCGCAGCCCCCGTGGCCGAGGCCGAACAGGCGTAAGCTCGCCGGGATAGCCCGACCATCCTCTGCAAAACCGCAGGCCCGAACCATGTTCGGGCCTGCGTCGTTTCTGCCACCTTCACAGTGTTTGTGCGTATTCCTCCTCCCTCTCTTTACCCCCCTCTGCCGTAAACAGCATTCGCGCAGCTCTCTACACCCGACAAAATTATTGGCATATGCTACATATGAGCGTATAAATGGCTTATGCCAATTAGGAGCCACCATGCCAAGACCCAAGATTGCCCGCCAGATCTGTGGCCGCCCCGCCAACAGCTGCTTCAAACCCAACGGCCGCCCCATACATCAGCTGGAACAGGTCACGCTGGCCCCTGACGAGTTCGAGGCACTGCGCCTCGTCGACCTTCAAGGAATGCAGCAGCAGGAGGCCGCCCTGGTGATGGGGGTCTCCCGCCAGACCCTGGGCAATATCCTGAAAAAAGGGCGCTACAAGGTGGTGGAGTGTCTGAGTCTGGGCAAGGCATTGATGATGCAACCCGCCGAGCCCGACCACCAAACCAGTGGAGAAGAGCCGACATGAATGCTGTCACAACCATGACCACCAGCCCCAGCAACAGCGCCCTGATGCTGAGTCAGGGGTTGCTGGCTGGCCACTTTACCCGTGCCGAGCAGCTGCAAATTCTTAACCCCGAAGGGAACGTTATCGCCACCCTGGCTAACCCGGCCGCCGCCGAAGGCTGCCACGGCAAGCAAGCGCTGCTCGACGCCCTCACCCATCATCAGGTGGGTCAGGTGGTGGTGCGCAATATCGGCGAGCGGATGCTGGGTCGCCTGCTGGCGGTCAATATCCGGGTGCTGCAGTGCCGCTCTGCCCGCCTGCCGCTGCCCGCTCTGCTGGCCCCCGCCAATCTGCAACCTCTCACCGAGGCCAGTCAGGGGCGTCCGTCTCGCCGTCATCAGAGCAAATCTGCGATCCGTGCCATCCAGCCCGTCGGCGCAGACCACAGCCATGCGAATTGTCACGGTGGTTGCAACAGTGGCTCCGATCACTGTTGCGCCAGTAGTGGCAATCAGGCAGAGAGCCCACTGCAAGGCCATACTTGTTGCCACGGCAGTGAAGGTGCCAACCAGCAGGGCGGTTGCTGCCATCATCACTGATGCCATCGCTGTGCATGTCATCACCATCAAGGAGAAGAGATCATGTCCATCTGGTTGTTGAGCCTGCTCGCCTCGTTCGTACTGATCCTGGCCATGGGCACCATCATCTGGTGGCGCCAATACCAGCTTGCCCAGAAGCGGGAAGATAAAGAGGTGCGCCCCTGTGGCTGCTCCAGCGCCTGCGCGGATCACCTCTATCAAATCAGCGAGCCGACGCCCAAAAAGTAACCTGACCGCAAGCCGCCCTAGCCGCAGATAGAAGGTCGGTAAAATAAGGGAGCATGAAATAGAAAGGCGCATAAATAGAGAGGGGGCACCTGCTGGTGCCCCCTCTCTATTTATTCCTCGTCATGCTTGAACCGCCTCTTTCCCCCTTACGCTCATCACACGCGCTCAACCCGGCTCTGCGCCGCTGGCCGCCTCGCTCGCAGAGCAGGCCGGATCCTGATACTGCTGATAGATGGCATAAAACTCGGCCTTGTTGTGCAGGGCTGCGGCGACACAGGCGGGATCAAACTGGCTGCCGGCATGCTCCTCCAGATAGGCAAACGCCGTCTCGAACGGCCAGGCCTTCTTGTAGGGGCGCTCGCTGGTCAGGGCATCAAACACATCGGCCACCGTCACGATGCGCGCCGCCAGCGGGATCGCCTCCCCCGCCAGCCCCAGCGGATAGCCGGTGCCGTCAAAGCGTTCGTGATGGCTGGCGATGATATTGGTCAGCATATCGGTGTGGTGAATGCCATCGAGACCAAACTCGTTGATCATCAGACTGATCATCTCCCGCCCCTTGCCTGGGTGGATCTTCATGATCTCGAACTCTTCCGGCGTCAGCTTGCCCGGCTTGAGCAAAATGGCATCCGGCACCGCGATCTTGCCGATGTCGTGCAGCTCGGAGAAGAGGTAGATAAACTCAACCTCCTCATCGCTCAGCCCGCAAGTCGGGGCCAGCGTCTTGGCAATCAGCCGGGAGTAGGCCGACATCCGGTGCAGATGGTTGGCGGTCTCCTCATCCCGATAACGGCTGAACTCCCGCGCCGTGGTCAGCGCGCCGCCAAGGGTCTGGATAGAGAAAAACTCCACCGCAATGATGGCCGAGAGCGCCTGGGCATAGGCCGACAGCTCGCTGCGGATCGGCTCCTCGAAATATCCCGGCTCCATGGCATCGCAAAACAGAAAACCAAACAGCTTGCTGTTGAACAGCAGCGGCTCGGTATAGCTGGAGGCATAACCGGCCTCCAGTACCTTGCGGCTGTGCTCCGACGCAGAGCCACGCAGGGCATCAAGATTGCCGAGCACCCTGGGCTGCTTGTGCTCCGCCAGATAACTCAGGGAGGGAACATCGCTCAGCTTCACCTCATACTGCACCAGTGGCGAGGGCCCCTCGGTGCTGTGGGCAAAGGTCTTGAGCTGATCGGTATGGGGATCGTAAATCGCGATGGCCACCCGACTCAGCTTGTCAAAGCGCTGCCTGAGCGTGGCATGTACGCTCTGCATTTTTTCGCCAAATGAACTTTCCATCGCCTTCTCCAACGGGACCCCGTGATGGAAGTATAGTGACTCCCTTTGACGATCTCCACGCCACAGCGTCAAAATTGACAGAAAAATCAACAAAGCAACTTCCCCACAACCAACCCGCATGGCAGAGGCAATAGCCCTACCAAGGGCGAGCCATCAGCGGCTGCTGGTGCGGCCCAATCTTGCCTGGTCGGAGATATTGTTCGGTTCTGCCATGCTGGCTGTATAGTTTTTGGTTAGCCATTTAGGTAAAATCCGCGCCCTTAAAGAGAAGCCACCTAAGAGTGATTGAGCGATGTCCAACACAAAACAGGCCCCCAAAGTAGGATTCGTCTCCTTGGGTTGCCCCAAAAACCTGGTCGATTCAGAACGCATCCTGACCCAGCTGCGTACCGAAGGGTACGATGTGGTGCCCAGCTATGACGATGCCGAGCTGGTCGTCGTCAACACCTGCGGCTTTATCGACAGCGCGGTGCAAGAGTCGCTGGAAGCGATCGGCGAAGCGCTGGCCGAGAACGGCAAGGTGATCGTCACCGGTTGCCTCGGCGCCAAAGAGAACCAGATCCGCGAGATCCACCCCAAGGTGCTCGAGATCACCGGCCCCCACGCCTATGAAGAGGTGCTGGGTCACGTCCACAAATATGTGGAGAAGCCGCAGCACAACCCCTTCACCAGTCTGGTTCCGGCCCACGGCGTCAAGCTGACCCCGCGCCACTATGCCTATCTGAAGATTTCCGAAGGGTGCAACCACCGCTGCACCTTCTGCATCATCCCCTCCATGCGCGGGGATCTGGTGAGCCGCCCCATCGGCGACGTGCTGGCAGAAGCCAAGCGCCTGAAAGAGGCGGGCGTGAAGGAGCTGCTGGTGATCTCCCAGGATACCTCCGCCTACGGCGTCGATGTGAAGCACCGCACCGGTTTCTACGACGGTATGCCGGTCAAGACCAGCATGGTCGCCCTGTGCGAAGAGCTGGCCAAGCTCGATATCTGGGTACGTCTGCACTACGTCTACCCCTACCCGCACGTAGATGACGTCATCCCGCTGATGCGCGATGGCAAGGTACTGCCCTACCTCGATATTCCGCTGCAGCACGCCAGCCCGCGCATCCTCAAACTGATGAAGCGCCCGGGTACCGTCGAGCGCACCCTGGAGCGGATCCAGAAGTGGCGCGAGATCTGCCCGCAGATCACCCTGCGTTCCACCTTTATCGTCGGCTTCCCGGGCGAGACCGAGGAAGATTTCCAGATGCTGCTGGACTTTATCGACAAGGCGGAGCTGGATCGCGTCGGCTGCTTCAAATACAGCCCGGTCGAAGGGGCGCTGGCCAACGAGCTGCCGGACCCGGTACCGGAAGCCGTACAGGAAGAGCGCTTCCAGCGCTTTATGGAGCTGCAACAGCAGGTCTCCATCCGCAAGCTGGCCCGCAAAGTGGGTCAGGAGATGACCGTTATCATCGACGAAGTGGACGAAGAGGGCGCCACTGGCCGCTCCTTCGCCGATGCACCGGAGATCGATGGTCTGGTCTACCTCAACGGCGAAACCGGCCTCAAGCCGGGGGACATGGTCAAGGTGCGGATCGACGAATCCGACGAATATGACCTGTGGGCCAGCCTGATTGGCTAACCCTGCCATGGGTAAACACGCCGCGCGTTGAGCCGATAGCGTTCAACGTAACTAAACAAAAAGCGCCTGATGGCGCTTTTTGTTTAACAACTACTGGCGATAAACCGCTAGCCGAGGTCGTGCAGTGCCTTGCCAAGGGGCGCTGTGAGGCGCAAATCAGAGAAACGCACCGCCAGTCCCTGCCGCTCCGGTGTGCAGCACATCACCCCGATAAAGCAACGTTCGCTTGGCGGAAACGGGGCTAGACGCAGCAACGGCCACACCTTGCCATCGGTGGAGTATTGCAGGCGCAGACAGTCCGCCAGCCGGGTCAGCCGCAGCCAGAAGCGGCGCGGATTGCCGGGGAAAATGCCGGTGGCCCAGTCAGAGCGCGGATTGGTCAGTACGCTGCCGATCATCGGCTGATCGTCGTTGTACTCGATCCCCGCCTTGAGCCAGTGCGCGTCGTCTTGCAGCAGCATCAGCCCCGCCTGATCGTAGAGGGTGGTGAACTCCCCCTCGACGCAGACCTGAAAGGTAAATTCCCCTGAAACATCACAACCATAGACATGGCCGCTGTGGCGCTCGAAGCCATACCAGGTGCTGCGCCAAAAATCGGTCTGCTGGTCTGTCACCACCTGCAAACCGCCCTCTGTCTGGTGCCACTCTGCCGGTTCATTGAGCCAGCGCCATTCCATTCCTTCCATCATCCTGCTTTGCTCCCTTTTATCCCGCGTAATCCCGCACAAACAGGGCTCGCCAACGCCTCGTCCGGTCACGACTGGTCATGGCTGCACCTTTGCGGAACCCATAAAAGGAGTCAATAGTGTCGCTATTGCCGCCCCGATACAAGGCTTGTGCGTTGCGCCATCAGTGCGCCCCAAAAAGCGCGGGGGGCCTGATGGCCCCCCGCAAACACACCGGATGAGAAAATGCCTTACTTGGCGGCGCTATCCCTCACGCACTTCTGGACAAAGCTGTTCTTGGCCGCGCCAGCCAGCTTCTTGTCGGCCGCCGCCTTCTCGCACTTGGCCGCCGGATCCACCGCCGCGCCCGTCTTCACGCACTTCTGGATAAAGCTGTTCTTGGCCGCTCCAGCCAGCTTCTTGTCGGCGGCCGCCTTCTCGCACTCGCCAGTTGCGGCGCCAGCGGCATCTTTCACACACTTGCCGATAAAGCTGGTCTTGGCGGCGCCGTTAAGCTTTTTGGCCGCGGCCTGCGCCTCGCACTGTAACTGGGCTGCGTCGTTGGCAAAAACCGGGTTGGCCAGCAGCACGCTGCCGCAGAGCAGGCCGAACAGGATGGTACGCTTCATGGGAGATCTCCTCACTATCTGGTGATGTGTTTGCATGGTCATATTGGCATGACGATGTGTTGCAAATGGTTGTGATTGCAACAGCTGATTGTTGCCGCAGATCCCCCGCCTCGCCAGCTTGGGAGCGGAGCAGAGGGCAACCATCGCCCGCACTATAGCGCCGATTGGCAGAGCAGGATTGCGCCCAGCCAGTCCCTCCGCAACGGCAAGCCAATCCCACTCTTCCACGCCACACCCACCAACCCCAATAAAATCAAGGGCCATGGGAATCCTGCCTGCGGTTCGTGCGATTTGTTGAGCCAGCGCAAAAAAGGCGATTTTTCTGATAGTTACGTCATTTTTTGACTGGCACGACCAGATTCGATTGGCCTATCATAGCCATCCGATGCCTATTCATCTGCGATGGGCTGCTGCCCCCGCTGGTTAATGGAGCATATTGGAAGCTGTAATCCACGGGCGGTAGCGTGGGTTTTGATGGCGTTACGCCCCACCCAAAAAGGTGGGTGTCCCAGATTTTGTTTAACAAGCCCCCCCTTCGTGGAAGACATAATGTCTACTTATCAAGGCGTATCCATAACATCGGATACATCACTCCACGATATTTTATCGTTTATCTTCACTCCGACTAGATATTATATAATGAATATAAAAACACTCGTCCTTTTATTGTTATTAACCCCAGCAAAACTATTCGCAGAGGATTTGGCTGAAGATTTCATTAAAAAATATGGTTACAAAAAGGCCATCGCACAGTTATTTGTTGTTGGTGTTCCTGCTGACTATAAAAACCATATTGATAGCGCCGAATTCAAAGAGTTGTTATCCAATATTGGCATTGGTGGTGTAATGATAAATAATTACAACCTACCATCATTTGAATTAAAGAAAGAAAATGATAAAGATATTGCATTTAGATATACAAGCAACTTCATTCAAAATATCGTTCATAGAGCCAGTAAAAATACATCTTACCCTGTAATCTTGTATGCTGACTTTGAGGGGTATGAATTTTCATCAATAAAATACCCATTAACAACTCTACCTAACCCATTAGTTCTCGCGTCAACTGGCGACACTAGATACGCTTATTTAGCAGGTCGATTAGCTGGCTATCAATTAAAATCCATTGGGGTCGACGTAATTTTTGGCCCAGTACTGGACCTCGAACATTCTACACAAGGCTTTCCAAACTCCTCAATATCACTCAGGGCCTTTTCTGAAAATAGAGCAATAATGATTCCATATGCTCAAGCCTATCTGGATGGACTAAGTGAAGGTAATATCCTTGCTTTTACAAAACACTTTCCTTCATATAGCCATGTTTATGCAAATGCACATAAAGAACCATCTGTTTATTCTGCATCCTCATCAGCGATTAAAGAAGAGTTGAAATCATTCAGTGATTTAGGGGATAAGTTTAGAGGGATAATGACCTCTCATTTGACAGTAAAAAATGAAGATGCATACACCCCAGTCACATACAATAAAAAATTCATAGAAAAGCATATTAAAAATGTCCCTAGATTATCCAATAAAATTATAATAACGGATGATTTATCTAACATGATATCATCTAAACAATATATACAAGAAAGATTTGTCAAGTTTTCTTATGCTTTGTCCTCATTAAATGCATTTAAAGCAGGACATGACCAATTACTTTTTTCCCACATCACTGGCATAGGAACGAAAAAACATAGTGATTTAACCTGTGCAGATATAAAAGCTAGCATTTCATTAATAGAAGATTTAATTACCAGTGACAATAGGTATGAGGAGCAATTAAAAAACAGCCTTAATAAAATCCTCATTTTAAAAAATGATATCTCAAAAATGAAATCAATGTATCCTTTAGACTATGAGGCAATAGAGGTATTGGATACTGAAAGCGAGTTATCTAC
Organism: Aeromonas sp. R2-2; assembly: GCF_040908355.1. Classification (NCBI taxonomy): domain Bacteria; kingdom Pseudomonadati; phylum Pseudomonadota; class Gammaproteobacteria; order Aeromonadales; family Aeromonadaceae; genus Aeromonas; species Aeromonas sp. R2-2. The sequence goes on from NZ_JBFODQ010000081.1 coordinate 42,162, forward strand.
GCTGACCAGATATCTAACATCCACATATGACAATGGAGTAATTCTAATAAGCAAGGGAAAAGGTAATAACCCATTATATAATTTAGATCTTCCTAAGAAAATATTAATAGGAACAGAAGATGCTATCGCCACATATTCTAATGAACTCGGTGGTGAACTATCATTTTCAACGTACAAAATTAAGAAAAACTATAACAAGAAAGATTTTCAAAACGAAAAAGATAAGTTCATAAAGCAACTTGAAAGTCATCAATTAATAATAATGAGTGTAGATAGCCTAGATCATCGAAATTTATTAGATCACGTGCGAATAAAGGCCCCACATTTGCTTGATAGGATAGTCGTCTTTCTACATGACACACCTAGTATTTTGAATGTAAAGCTTATGAACAGTATTTGGGTATATGGCAATTTCACAAAGGACCCACTTTCATACAAGTCTGACATTAAAATAATAAAGCATGAAATAGAAGCAAAAGAGTATACTCACCTGCCTATGTCACTAGGTGATAGAGGCATTCATGATGCAGTCAACACAATTCCTCCACAAATGAGTGGAATTAAAAGCAGACCAATTGTCATATATAAAACAAATGATGAAAAAAAACTTAGCCATGAACTAGATGGGTATAAGTTGCGACTGAAACATGCAGAGGAGAAAATAAAGTTTCTTTCGAGTGAAGTGGATAAAAGAGACGCAATAAGCAGCGATACGATTGTAATCATCACCCCCATTATCATTTTATTTATCTATTTCATTTCCATCACTAGATGGATATCCTCAATAATCAGAAATCAATTTTCTTCCGTTCCCCAAGAAGCTATTAAGTCAACATTATCATACTTAATTTATATCGTGCCATTATTAATGGTCACATATTACTATAGTAAAATGTATGCAAATGTTCAGTTCGTCAAAATAATCTCGAAATTCATATTTAATAAAAACGGCATAGAAATATAGATACACGCTTTCACTTTATGAAATAACACTTAATATCTTCACATTCTTCTAAGTAAGCTGTATCAATATTGGAATTTTACTATTACTCTCCCAATCACCTCCATACAGTACCTCACTAGATAATTAGAACAAAAATCCCCCATTACCGGGGGATTTTTATTTCTATCGGTTATCTCAGCTCAGCGGCTTACCCCACCAAAAACGCCCTTAACCGGGCAAACTCCGCAGGCAAATTAACGGAGAGCAGCGGCAGCTCGGCGTGCTTGGCCAGCGGGCCGGGCAGCGGCACATCCAGATTCAGGATCTCGTCTACTGACTCCTTGAACTTGGCAGGATGGGCGGTGCAGAGGAACACTCCCACTTCGTCCTCAGCCAGCTGTTCCCCCAGCAGATCCCAGGCAATGGCGCCGTGGGGTTCGCACAGGTAATCCAGCTGGTGCAGCCGTTTAAGGGCATCGCGGGTCTCGGCATCGTCACGCATGCCGGAGCCTAAGGTCTCCAGTGCCCAGCCCTTGCGGCGGCAGAGCTCTTCTACCCGCGGCCAGTTGTTGGGGCGGCTGACATCCATGGCGTTCGACAGGGTTGCCACTGTCTGGTGTGGCTCCCACTGACCGGTTTTCAGGTAGCGCGGCACGGTGTCGTTGGCGTTGGTAGCGGCGATAAAGCGCTTCACCGGCAGCCCCAGCGCCTTGGCGATAAGACCTGCGGTGAGGTTGCCAAAGTTGCCGGACGGCACGCTGATCACCGCCTTGGCGCGGTCGGCTTTCGGCAGCTGGGCCACCGCTTCGAAGTAGTAGCAAACCTGCGCCAGCAGGCGGCTGATATTGATGGAGTTGGCGGAGTTGAGGCCAATGGCCTTTTTCAGCGCCTCGTCGTCAAAGGCCTGTTTTACCAGCGCCTGACAGGCATCGAAGTCGCCATCGATGGCGATGGTGCGGATATTGCCGCCGAGGGTGCAGAAGAGCTTCTCCTGCAAGGGGCTGATCTTGCCCTTGGGATAGAGGATCACCACCTCGATCCCCTCCAGCCCATAGAAGGCGTGGGCCACGGCGGCGCCGGTGTCGCCGGAGGTGGCGGTGAGGATGGTGATCTTGTCGTTGGTGCGAAACGCCGCGAGGCACTGGGCCATAAAGCGGCCGCCGAAATCCTTGAACGCCAGGGTCGGGCCGTGGAACAGCTCAAGGGCATAAGTACCGTCTTTGAGTTTCACCAGCGGCGCCGGGAAGGTGAAGGCGGCGTTAACAAGCTCGCTCACCTTGGCGGCATGCACTTCGTCCCCCAGCAGGTGGCTCAGGATGCGGGCAGAGCGTTCGGCCAGCGGCAGATCGAGCAGGGCATCCACATCGGCGAGCGGTTCGAGTTGTTCGGGGAAGAAGAGCCCCTGTTCGCGACCCAAGCCCTGACGCACCGCCTGCGCGAAGCTCACCTGTTCGCTGTTGTCCTTGATGTTGTAGAGATTCATAGCTCGCTTCCTGTTACCCGTGCCCCGGCCATGTCCAGTTTGCAGACCCGGGCAAATCCATCTTCGTTCTGCACGAAATGTGCTTCCATCCAATCCTTCATCCGCTCGGCCTGCGCCAACTCCTTCATCACCACAAACACGGTGGGGCCGGAGCCGGAGATGCCGGTGGCCAGCGCCCCGTTCTGGGCCGCCTGCGCCCGCACCTCGGCAAAGCCTTCGATCAGCGCCGCGCGGTAGGGTTCGGCAATCACGTCTTTTAATACGCTCGCCGCCAGCGGCTCCTGCCCGGTGTAGCTGGCGTGGACAAAGGCAGCCAGACGGCGACCATAGGTGAGACAATCCTGACGACGATATTGGGCCGGCAGAATGGCGCGGGCCGCGGCGGTAGAGACCACGGTACCCGGATAGCAGACCACCCAGTACCACTGATCGAACACCGGAATGCCCTGGCTGATAACGCCGTGCTCTTCCAGCACCAGCTGCATGCCGCCCAGATAACAGGGGGCCACGTTGTCGTAGTGAACGGAGCCGGAGATCTTGCCTTCCATCTCCCCCATCAGCAGCAGCATGTCGTGCTCATCAAGCGGCTCGCCGTGGAAGGCATTGAGCCCTTCAAGGGCCGCCACCACGCTACAGGCGCTGGAACCCAGACCCGAGCCCACCGGCAGGTTCTTCTCCAGCACCATTTCGAGGGGCTTGAGTTTAAGGCCGCGCTTTTCCAGCGCCTCGCCATAGGCGACCCAGCAGTCATGGAGGATATTCTTTTTCGGATCATCCGGCAGCTTGTGGGCGTAACGGCCCACAGAGGACAGGGCAAAAGGCACGTCAGCGGCTTTTACCTGCACCCGATCACCGAGCAGAGAGCCATCAACGGGGGCGAGCGCCGCCCCCAGTACATCGAATCCCACGCTCAGGTTGGCGCTGGAGGCGGGGGCGTAGGCGACTACGCTGCCGCCTTCAGTCATATAAGAGGGGTACATGTCTGAACTCATGCTTACAACTCCTGCTTCCAGTTCTGGGTGCGCAGCACGTCGGCAAAGACGCCCGCCGCGGTCACTTCGGTACCGGCACCGTAGCCGCGCAGCACCAGCGGGATCGGCTGGTAGTAGGTGGAGAAGAAGGCGAGCGCGTTTTCCCCGTCTTTGACCTTGAACAGCGGCTCGTCGCCACCGACCGCCTTGATGGCCACCTTGCACTTGCCACCCTCGATGGAACCCACATAGCGCAGAACCTTGCCTTCACGCTGGGCGGCGGCGAACTGGTCGCGGAACCAGCCGTCGGCTTCGGGCAGGCGGGCCATAAAGGCTTCCACGTCGCCGCTCACATCAAAGCCGGGCGGCAGCGCCTGCTCGACTTCCACATCGGAGAGCTCCAGCGCCATGCCCGCCTCGCGAGCCAGAATGAGCAGCTTGCGCGCCACATCCATGCCGTTGAGATCGTCGCGGGGATCCGGCTCGGTAAAGCCGTTGCTGCGAGCGATCTTGGTGGCTTCAGAGAACGCCATCCCTTCATCCAGCTTGCCGAAGATAAAGGAGAGGGAACCGGACAGAATCCCGTCGAAAGCACGCAGCTTGTCACCGGCCTTGATCAGATTTTGCAGGTTCTCGATAACCGGCAGACCTGCGCCGACGTTAGTCTCGTACAGGAACTTGCGGCGAGTCTGGCGGGCAGTGCGACGCAGCGCCTTGTAGTAATCGAGCGAGCCGGTGTTGGCCTTCTTGTTCGGAGTCACCACATGGAAACCGGCGGCGAGGAAGTCGGCATACTGGACGGCAACCGCCTCGGAGGAGGTGCAGTCAACGATCACCGGGTTGATGATGTGGCTATCTTCCACCAGCTTTTTCACCCCTTCCAGCGAGAAGCTGTCGCGGGCTTCCACCAGCTGTTCGCGCCAGTTGGCGAGGTTCAGGCCATCCTTGTTGACCGCCATCTGGCGGCTGTTGGCGATGCCCACTACCCGCAGGCCAGTGCCCTGCTCGGCCAGTACCGGTTGCTGGCGGGCAATCTGATCCACCAGCGCGGCACCGACGCCGCCGACTCCGACCACAAAGAGATCGATAAACTGCTGGCTGCCAAAGAAGTTCTGGTGGCACGCCTTGATGGCTTCCGCCACCTTGCGATCCCGCACCACCGCCGAGATAGAGCGCTCGCTAGAGCCCTGCGCAATGGCGACGATGTTGATGGAGGCTTGCGCCAGCGAGGTGAAGAAGCGGGCCGCCATCCCCTTGCTGGTGCGCATGCCGTCACCGATCAGGGAGATGATCGCCAGATCGCTGATGATATCCAGCGGCTCCAGCAGCTGGTTTTTGAATTCCAGCTCGAACTCACGCTCCAGCACCTTGCGGGTCTTCTCACTGTCGTAGCTGTGGATACAGAAGCTGACGCTGTACTCGGAAGATGACTGGGTGATCAGCACGATACTGACCCCGGCGCGGGAGACGGCGGAGAAGATGCGACCGGCCATGCCGACCATCCCCTTCATGCCGGGACCGGAGACGTTGAACATGCACATGCCGGAGAGATCCGAGATGGCCTTCACTTTCAGGTCATCGTCGCCGCTCTCGGGGCCGATCAGGGTGCCCGGCCCTTGCGGGTTGAAGCTGTTCTTGATGAGGCAGGGAATATGGAACTGGGCCACCGGCGCGATGGTTTTCGGGTGCAGCACCTTGGCGCCGAAGTAGGAGAGCTCCATCGCCTCCTTGTAGGAGAGGGTTTTCAGCAGATAGGCATCCGGCACCAGACGGGGATCGCAGCTGTAGCAGCCTTCGACGTCAGTCCAGATCTCGCAGCACTCGGCATCGACGCAGGCGGCCAATACGGCTGCGGAGTAGTCGGAACCGTTGCGACCCAGCAGCACGGTCTCACCCTTGTCGCTGCCACCGGTAAAGCCCGGCATCAGGTAAAGACATGACTCTTTTCCAGAGGGGCCCTGCCCCTCTACAGCTGGACGCAGCCCCTTGGCGGCAAAGCGCAGGCGGGAGGCTTCGATATCGACATGGGCTTCCAGATAGCCGCCGTCGGTCACCAACAGCTCTTCCGGTACGATCAGCTCCAGATCCAGACCGCGCACCCGCAGCAGTTCGTGCATAAAGGCGATGGAGAGGTTCTCGCCACGGCTCAGAATGCGCGCCTGCACGTTGTCCGGGCAGAGGCCCAGCAGACGAATGCCCTGCATCAGCCGCTCCACCTGATCCAGCTCGGCGGTGAGGCGGGCCAGCAGCGCCTTGTCATCGAGCGCCGGATAGGCCGCCTTCAACCCGGCCAGCAGTCGGGAGAAGATACCGTTGACTTCAAACAGGGTGGAACTGGCATCCATGCCGCGACTGGTCTGTTCCACCAGCGCAACCAGATGATTGGTCACCTTGGCAGGGGCAGAGAGCACCAGGGCTACCTGAGATTGGCCGTGGGTGTTGACCGCGATATCGGCCACCCGTAAAAAACGTTCTGCATCGGCCAGTGAAGACCCGCCAAATTTCAACACTCTCATCGCTTTCTCTCCCTGTAAATCTATGAAATTCAATCTAAAAACCAATCCAACAAAAAGGCCCGTACTGGGTGGGTACGGGCCTTTTTTGATTTCTGTGCTTGTTCGTCAGCGCATCAACCGGCCCCAGTGCCACCTGTGGTGGTACCGGTAATAATGGTGGTGGTGATGACGTTGGTGAATAACTGCATGACGAACACTCGTTGACGAAGCTGGCTTTTAGCAATACCGCGGCTGGCCTTGGGCTGTCAACTTAAACCTCTTTGCCAAGTTTGCGCGCAAGGTCTTTGCAGAGCAGGTGGAGCATGTTCAAATCCCGCTGCGGCAGCATGGGCACCCGGTCCATCACCCATTGATGCAGTTTTTCATCCTGCGAAACTCCGAGTTCACCCAGCAATTCTGCTGTTTTGCTTTTCAGCACCCGAACCTGCCCGGCGTTATCAAAATTTTCTGCTACCGCAGCGGCGCCGTCGGTATTCAGCTCATCCATCAGCTGACTCATCTCGTAGGCGTAGAGCATGATCGCCTGCCCCAGATTGAGGGACGGGTAGCTCACCTTGAGGGGCAGATAGCTGATGAGATCGACCTCGGCCAGCTGCTCGTTGGAAAGCCCCGACTCCTCGCAGCCAAAGACGATGGCCACCTTGTTGAGTGAAGGCTTGCTGCGGATCTGCTCGCGGATCTCCCCCGGGGTGAGGTAGTGCTGGTAGCGACCGCGCTCACGGGCAGTGGTGGCGATCACCAGATCCATGTCCGCCAGCGCCTCGGGCAGGGTGTCGAACGCCTCGGCCTGAGTCAGGATCTCCTGAGCGCCGTGAGCTACCCAGCTCGCCTCCTCCTCTTCGTGTACCCGGCTCGCCACCAGTCGCATGGCATCGAATCCCATGGTTTTCATGGCGCGGGCCGCCGCCCCCACGTTCGCAGGACGGGCAGGTGCCACCAGGACAAAATAGAGCTTCATCGGGTTTCCTCACAGGCCGGACGGCCTCTCAAACAGACAGCAAACAGTCGCTAAACCATCACCAAAACAGGGGCGCAATCTACCGTTTATCCCCGAAAATTGCCACTTGAACAGACGTTTGAATGTTGCGATAGTGGCCAGACGTGTGAACAAATTACACCCAATCCTTCGCGCTATCGGCCCGACAGATCACAAGGAAGAGAGAGATGCAGCAGCCATTGGAACAGGCCGTCGCCGAGACTATCTTGCAACGCTTCGAGTCGTTTTACAGCCGGTTTCTCGAGATAACCCAGGGCAGCAAGAGCCGCTTCGAGAACAGTGACTGGCTGGGGGTGCAGCTCGCCGGGCGCGAGCGAATTCGCCTCTATGACCACCATGTGGGGGCCACCGCCAGCTCCATCCGCCAGATGATGGGGGAGCACCACGCCACTCAGGAGCTGCTCAAACGGGTCAAAAGCGCCTTCAGCGATCTGCTGCCCCGTTGTGACAACTTCGAGGTGGCGGAGTCCTTCTTCAACTCCGTCTATCGCCGGATCTTTCGCCATCGCAATATCCGCGACGAGAACCTCTATATCCACCCCTTTGTCAGCCGTGGCGAAAAACCGGACCTGAGCGCCCTGCTGCGCATCTATCGCACCGATCTAGCCCACCTGCCACAGACGTTGAGCCAGCTTTTGGGGGATTACAGCTTCACCCTCCCCTACGAGGACAAGCAGCGTGATATTGTCGACATCCACCGCCATCTTGCCGAGAACGGCCCGCAAATCCTCCATGACGAGCCGTTTGCCATCGAGCTGCTCAAAGAGGTGTTCTACCGCAACAAGGGGGCCTATCTGGTGGGGCTGATCCGGGCCCGGGAGCAGGTATTCCCCTTTATCCTGCCCCTGCTCAGCACAGGCCATAGCATCTATGTGGATACCGTCATCTTCGAGCCGGATCTCGCCTCCATCGTCTTTGGCTTCGCCCGCGCCTACTTTATGGTCTATGCCCGTGAACCGGCGCTGTTTGTCGCCTTCCTACGCCAGATCATGCCCCACAAGCCCGATTACGAGATCTACAACGCCATCGGCTGCCAGAAGCACGGCAAGACCGAGCTCTATCGCCACTACCGTCACCATCTGGCCCAGAGCCGGGATCAGTTCATCATCGCGCCCGGCATCAAGGGGATGGTGATGAGCGTGTTCACCCTCCCCTCCTACGATGTGGTGTTCAAGGTGATAAAAGACGAGTTCACGCCCCCCAAGGATGTGAGCCATGAGCAGGTGAAGGCAAAATACCGGCTGGTTAAACAGCACGACCGGGTTGGCCGGATGGCCGATACCCAGGAGTTCACCAACTTCGAGTTTCCGCTGGATCGCATCTCGCCCGAACTCCTTGCCGAGCTCAAGACGGTGGCACCGTCGGCGCTCACCATCACAGACGACAAGCTGGTGATCAAGCACCTCTATACCGAGCGCAAAATGATCCCCCTCAACCTTTATCTGGACAAGGCGGACGAGCAGCAGACCCGCCTCGCGCTGGAGGAGTACGGCAACGCCATCAAGCAGCTGGCGGCGGCCAACATCTTCCCGGGGGACATGCTGTTCAAGAACTTTGGCGTCACCCGTCACGGCCGGGTGGTCTTCTACGACTACGACGAGATCTGCTACATGACGGAGTGCAACTTCCGCCAGATCCCGCCGCCGCGCTACCCCGAGGATGAGTGGAGCGCCGAACCCTGGTACTCGGTGGCCCCCAACGACATCTTCCCGGAAGAGTTCGCCACCTTCCTGCTGCAAAAACCGCAGGTGCGGGAGATCATGTTGCAACTGCACAAGGAGATGTTCGACGCCAACTACTGGAAGATGCTGCAGAGCAACATCAAGGTGGGGGTGTTCGAGGATGTCTATCCCTACCGGCGCAAGAAGCGCTTCAAATACCAGCGCGGCGGCTGATCCCACAGAGTCCGCGCACATCGCAGCTACGAAAACGGGGTGGCCCAAGCCACCCCGTTTTGCTATCCGCTTTGCGCCTTAACTGCCGCGACGGCGGATCACCCCCTCCTGCATGGTGCTCGCCACCAGCACTCCATCGCGGGTGAAGAACTGACCGCGTACCAGACCGCGACCGCTGCTGGCGCTCGGGCTGTCTACCACGTAGAGCAGCCAGTCGTCGAAGCGGAAATCCCGGTGGAACCACATGGAGTGATCGATGGTCGCCACCTGCATATCCGGCTCCCAGTAGGACACCCCGTGGGGCTGCAGCGAGGTGAGCAGGAAGTTGAAGTCGGAGGCGTAGGCCAGCAGGTATTTGTGCACCCGCAGATCGTCCGGCATCTGACCGTTGACCTTGAACCAGACGTGGCGCACCGGATCCTGCACCGTCGGACGAATAGGATCGACCAGGGTCACCGGGCGCATCTCGATGGGCTGCTCGCAGAGGATTTTATCGCGCAGGGAGGCCGGGATCAGGTTCTCGTAGGGGCGCACCAGCTCGAGCTCGCTCTTGAGCTCCTCCGGCGGAGTGATGCCGGTGGGCATCTGCGCCTGATGCTCGAAACCATCGGCCGGCACCTGAAACGAGGCGTTGAGATAGAAGATGGGCTTGCCGCCCTGAATCGCCTTGACCCGGCGGGTGGAGACGGTCTGGCCGTCGCGGATATTCTCCACGTCATAGACGATGGGACGGGTCACATCCCCCGGACGCAGGAAGTAGGAGTGAAAACTGTGAACCTGACGGCCGGTCTCGACCGTCTGCTTGGCGGCTGACAAGGCCTGCCCCATTACCTGTCCGCCAAACACGGCCCGCAGACCGAGATCCTGGCTCTGGCCCCGAAACAGGCCCTCCTCGATTTTTTCCAGCGCCAGCAACGCCAGCAGCTCATCAAGTACCTTGCTCATCGTTCACTCCTCTATCAGAGCCGCACAGGCTAACAAGCTCACCGGAGCAGAGCAACCGCCACAACCCCTTCCGCCCGCCAAAGGGAACTTCAAGGGCCATACACCGCGACCAGCAGCATTTATCGAGTCTGTTTTTTCCTTGCCAGAACCGCTACGCTGTCAGCAATCGATAGAGGTGAGGTCACCCGCCATGCACATCCGTTATCCGGTAACGCCCTCTGCCATTTATCGACTCCGCTCGTCCCTTCGCCTTCGTGCCACCCTGTTTGCTCTTTCGCTGCTCCCGGCCGCCACTGTGCAGAGCGCGGTAATTATCACCGGCGAATTGCCCCCCTACTCTTCAGCGACGCTGGCCAATGGCGGCGAGCTGGCAAGCAAGGTGCTCACCACTCTCAAAGCGGCAGGCCACCCGGATCTGAGGGTCTCCTACCAGCCCTGGCCGAGAGGACTTAAAAACATCGAGCTAGGCAACGCTATCGCCGCCTTCCCCTTTACCTGGACCAACGAGCGCAGCAACAGCCTGCTGTTCAGTACCCCCATCGCCTTCGATATCCAGTCCTGGTACACCACGCCCGACAAGAAGGGGCTGGAATCCCCGCCCTAGCAGCAGAAAACCGCCTGCGTGCCCAAGGGGTGGTTCTCCGATGCTATCGAGCGGGTGACCATCGAGCAGAAGCTGGTCGTCAGAACCACCAACCGCCTCAACCAGTGTGTCGAACTGCTGAAAAAGGGCAAAGTCGATCTGGTGCCCATCAACGACACCTCGAAAAAGAACCTCTCGGAGGAGGACAACGCCGCCCTCTACCGCCTCTCGTTGTTTCGCCAGAACGTCACCTTCTATCTGGTCACCGCCCGCAATGAAGAGGGAGAGATGTTTATCCGCGACTTCAACAAAGAGTGGATGACACCAGCCAACTGAGGAGTGTGAGAGCAATCATTGCCATATGACCGGAGCCAGCCGGCAGCTGGAGGTCACCCGCTAGAGATGAAAAAGGCCCGCACCAGTTGGTGCGGGCCTTTGCTTGGCCGACTGTGCGCTATTTGACGGCGCGCAGTTCGCAACGGGTTGTCGGCTTACTTGCTGCCGGTACCGGAGTTGCGGGTAGAGGCTTGCGGCTTG
>NZ_JBFODQ010000082.1:0-2013 GCF_040908355.1 Aeromonas sp. R2-2
TACTCACGCAAGATAGTGGGCCATCACGTGCACGAAGGAATGCATGCCGAATCGGTGGCGATGGCGTTCAAGAAAGCACTGAAGCAACGACGTGGCAGCGGTGAACTCATCCATCACTCGGACCGCGGCGTGCAGTATTGCTCGGGGCTGTATCAGTCATTACATGAGCGGTACGGGGTGAAATGCTCGATGACGGATGGGTATGACTGTTACCAGAATGCGTTGGCGGAGCGGGTGAACGGGATTTTGAAAGGAGAGTTATTGCTGCAAAGCCCGCAGGATTTGACGCAAGCGCGGGAAAGGGTGCGTGAAGCGGTGGATATTTACAACGCAGAGCGGCCGCATCATGCGTTGAAATACAGAACCCCCGATGCGGTTCATAGGGGGTTCTGAGTAGAGAAATGCTAGTTGAAAATGTGTAAACCTATTTCAGGACTAGACAGTTGGCAGCACCTCGGCATCATGGACATTCTCCAATGACACTTCTGCTGCCATTATATCGTGGGTTGCCGGGTCCACCGCCAAATGCAACTTGCGCCAGACTCGCCGCTTCTCGGCGCCGTGTTTTTCTGACCTTCCACTCGCCTTCACCAAACACTTTCAGGCCGGTCGAGTCGATAACCAGGTCAGTAATGCGTCCCTTTGGGGGCTGTCGATAAGCTACCGTCACCGAGCGTGCTCGATTGCGACACAGCTATAGTCCAGCGCACACAGCGATACGTTCATCAACTCGCACAGGGAGTCGAGTAGTCCCTGTGTTGCTCGCAGAGTGAGGTTGAAAATCCCCTTGAGCATCAGGAAGGTTGCGATGGTCTGGTCAGTGTAAAGCTGGCTTCGGCTCCGCCGCCCATGATGGTCGTGGTGAAACCAGTTGCTCATGGCCTCGGCATCAACCCAGAAGGTGAGTGAACCACGGTTAATCAAAGACTTGTTGTATTTAGGCCAGTTGTGATGGGGTGAAGCGATATGCTCATGATGCAGACTTGAAGAGGATGGTGGTGATCAGATCACCAAGTCCTCAGTTAGTTCCATTCAAGCGGCATCGATTTGGGAAACAACGCCGCATTAACTCAGTCCTTTGGGTGTGGCTTGTTTTGTTTGGCGACTAATGAGATCGCACAAACTGGACTGAGCTCCCTTCCTCCAGTGATCTACTATTCTTAACAGCTATTTAGACCTGTACAATTTGTTTTTAAATCGATAGGAAATAAGTCATATGAATCAAATTATTAGCTTTACTTAATTCAATTCATTCGATTGGCTTAACGACAGATTTTGACGCATGTGCTCGCATAGCGATAAAGACAGTATCAATAATGTGATTCGATGGTGCATTCTTCCAATGCGATCCTAGGTCAACTGTAATAAATGACAGGTTGTTATTGTGAAGTCATCGTGAGAGCGTCTTTATTGTTGCAAAGATTGCTTTCCATCTTAAGTGTTTGTTTTTTTTATTGTTTTAATGGTTTTCCTGTGTTCGTGTTAGAATTATTCGTTGACCATCAAATTCTCTCTATATACCATGCCGCTCAAAATAGGCATTAATGCCAATATGACCTCATACCATTGAGTTGAGGCTTCGGGTTGTAGATAAATAACAAGAGATATTGTGCTTTTGATAACTAGAGCTTTTGCTTGAAATATATCAAAAGTGCATCGTTGGTGAGTGCCTCTTTGACAAAATCGTCCATAGGATGGCTTAACTGTAATATCTTACAGTTGAGAGGAGGGGTATAAGCTATAAGCTATAGGGTCTTGGGTGACCCCTTAACCATCCCCTCATATGAGCGAGGCGTGGCGCGGCTTCTGAGGTATGATCGCCATCCTTGACCAGCTAATACCCAACAGACTATCCCCATGTTTAACCACGAACTAATCCTCAACCACATCGACGATATATTTGGACAGGACATGCATGCTAAGCGTGTTCTTTCCCTCGCCAATGCTACCCTCGGGGTTATCGAGTCAGGTTCACTGGCCATCCACGCCATCGGTAGTGGCCTCTCCTTGGCC
>NZ_JBFODQ010000083.1:0-1393 GCF_040908355.1 Aeromonas sp. R2-2
TAATGCCAGTCAGTTAAGCCTGACTGGCATTGTTTTTATTGGCTTTTTTCACGGCATACTTCTGCGGCTTCGCCTTCACACTGCGGGGGTAACTTCGCTCCCTTCGTTCCGGCAGCACAAACTGGCCCGCTTGTTTCTCCAGGTCAGCTACCCGCTTCGGGATAGTACCCGGTGATAGGTACGGCATGCAGCTCAGTTCATGGATAAGATAGACCGACGCCATGTGAAAACTCAGCTGGCTCGCCGTGTATCCCTTCAGACTTGCCGCCATCTTTACCATCTGGCTGCGCAGCAGATTGTACGCCAGCAACACCCCCCACAGCTCCTGCCGTATACCCGCCGCCTTCTTGCTGCGCAAGGTCAGCCGGTGCTCTTGCAGGCTGTGCTTCATCTCCCGATAGCCCAACTCGATTTCCCAGCGATGGCTGTAGAGCTCGACAATATCGGCGCTCGGAAAGCGCATCGGGTCGACCATTGAGGTCAATACTTGGCGCTCCTTGCCGCTGATGTTGCGGGTCAGCAAACGGGCTTCCACCGTGTCCGGCAGTTGCGGCCACTTCTTGCGTGCCTGTGGACTGGTCTTGAGCTGCACCAGGGCATCCTGACGCCCCAGCTTGCGCACCACCTCGTATTGCGTGCCCTTTTTGAGTGGCAGCAGCCAGTGCCGCTCGCTGCCAGTGGTTTGCCAGGCGTGGAGCAGACCGAGAGAGTAAAACCCCTTGTCGAACAGAGTTAGCGAGTGGTCTGGTGTGTGCGCGACAAGCTGCTCGGCCAACACCATCTCGTTGACGGCGCAGCTCTCCATGACCGCCTGAACAAGCAGGTGGCTGGTCAGCTCCATCTGGCAGAGCATGCGTGCCTGCGGATAAGCGGTCTCCCCATGCTGAGTACCGGGCTTGGCAAAGGCAGCGGCATTGTCCGGGGTATCGGGTGTGCGCCACATCACGCCATCGACGGCGAGCAGTTGCAGCCCGGCCCAGCCGGGATGATTGGCCTGCTGGTGCCAGCGCGAAGCGGTCTCGTGAAACAGGCGTTCGATGCTCTTGTCCCCCAGTTTTTGGCGAGCTTGCAGGAAGGCGCTGGGGGCAACGAAGGGGCGGTCGCCGGGCAACAGGATATCAAGCTGATTGACCAGCTGGGTCATGGGGACGTGGCGGAAGATGGCCATGCCGATGATGGCCCAGACTAGTCGCTCCATGGGCATGCGGCGACGGCGCAGGGTCACGACATCCTCTTCGGCGAGCAGCGTCGTGATGAGCTCGGGAGGAATGAGGTCAGAAAGTGACTCAAACTGAGCGGCATTGCTGGCGTGGAGGAAGTCGAGAGCGTGAGCGATACGCATAAAAAATCCGAAACCAATCAACAGGTTTCGGATTTTCACACAACAGAAGGA
>NZ_JBFODQ010000084.1:0-59052 GCF_040908355.1 Aeromonas sp. R2-2
AGAGCGTCACGCTTGTCGCGTTGAGGAGGCGCATATTACGCTTCTCACTTCGAAAGTCAAGCGATTGTTTTCGCTTTTCTTTCGGCGCCCACTTCACTAGGAAGCTGGCTCATCAGGTTGGCGTGTTCCGCCGTGCTGGTAGGGGCGCATTATAGGGAGCGGCGCTGCGATGACAAGGGCTTTTTCAGCAAAAGAGTTCGTTCGCTCAGATATCAAGCAACCACCTCTTTTTTTGCTCAAAATGGCATCAATCCTGACTATTGCCGGATTTAAATTGAACATTTGAAAAGCCAATTTATAATTGCCATCTCAAATGTTTAATTGGAATACCCTCATGCATCAAATCCTCGATAGCCATAAGGAAGAGCAAATCGTCCCGCTGTTCCGCTTGGGGTTCCGACCCTTCTTCTTGTTCGGGGCTCTGTTTGCTGCCGTCGCCATGTTGCTCTGGCTGGGGCAGCTCAACGGTTGGCTAACCTTGCCAGGGATTGCCAACCCGATCTGGTGGCATGGTCATGAGATGCTGTTTGGTTTCGGGGCTGCCATCGTCGCGGGTTTTCTGCTCACCGCGGTGCAGAACTGGACGGCCCATCCCGTTGTTCGGAGCTGGCCATTGGCAATGGTGGTGGGGTTGTGGATGTTGCCAAGGACCTTGTTACCCTGGCTGGGTGAAGAGAATACGCTTCTGATGTTGGCAGACCTGCTCTGGTTGCCGCTTTGCACTTGGTTCCTTGCCAAGCCTATCTTGATAACCCGGCAATGGCGCAACCTCTTCTTCGTGCCCCTGTTGTTGATACTGACCCTACTCAATGGCGCCAGCTGGTTATGGCAGGCCGATTGGATCACCGTTGAGCACCTATTGATCACCACTGTGCTGTTGTTTACCACCCTGATCGCCGTGATGGGTGGAAGGGTGATTCCGTTCTTCACCGCCCGAGCAACCGGTCAGGATAAAGCTGCACCTCAGCTCTGGCTGGAGCGGGCGGCGCTCGCGACACAGTGGCTTATCTTGCTCTGCTGGCTGCTGCTCCCCACCCAATGGGTCACCAGCATATATATAGTGCCTCTCTATATAGTGGCGGCGAGTTTGCATCTGTGGCGGCAACTGCGTTGGCATATGCCATCGACCCTTGCGCATCCCCTGCTGTGGTCACTCCATCTCGCCTATTTGTTTATCCCTCTTGGCCTGCTCGCCCTTGCGGCACATAGCACGGGTCTGCCCATCACGTTGTCGATGGCCAGTCACCTGCTCAGCGCAGGCTGTATGGGCACCATGATCCTGGGCATGATTGCGCGAGTCTCCCTCGGCCATAGCGGTCGGGCCTTGCAGGTAGGACGCAGGATCACTGGCGCATTCGCCCTGGTTATCGCTGCCGCTACAATGCGGGTGGCGATTCCGCTGCTCTGGCCTGCTTATACCCTGCATGGCTGGAACCTCAGCGCGCTTGCCTGGATCGCTGCCTATGGTCTGTTTGTCTGGGTCTATACCCCGATACTGATCCGCCCCAGAGCAGATGGTCGACCGGGTTGATGACTGCGGAACATGTTCAGGGTGTTGCCACCGGATAGTGGATGAGGTTGTGGAAAATCGCCGGGGCTATGCCCAGATTGCGATAACCGTGGGGACGGTCGGCAGCAAAACGCACCGCCTCCCCTTGCACCAATGAACGCCACTCCCCTTCCACCAGCACCTCCATCATGCCGCTGATGACGATGACATGTTCGGTCACTCCCGGCTCATGGGGCTCGGATTCACGCTGGTAACCCGGCAACAGGGTCAGCTCAAGCAATTCGAAGCCAAACCGGTTTTCATAAGGGAAGAGCGGCGCCACTTGCATGCCCTCTCCCGCAGGCTGCTGGCGAATGGCATCGGCGGTGCGATAGAGCACCTCCTCCTGCACGGCTGGTGTGGGCTCAATGAAACTGGAAAATGAGACTCGAAAACCGGTGGCTATCTTCCATAGCGTCGCCACCGTCGGGCTGGACTCTCCCCGCTCAATCTGCCCCAGCATCGCCTTGCTGACGCCCGTTTCGCGCGCGGCGGCATCCAGGCTCCAGCCGCGCTCGCTGCGCAGCCCCCTCAGTCGAGCAGCCAGATGCTGACTCATCTCTTGCATAACTGCCTCTTTATTACTCTTGCACGATGCGCCTTGTGCGCTATAGCGCACGGCGATATAGTCAAAGTTTTATTGTACGTAATAACGCACAGCGCGTCACAACGCCAAGAGGAAGAGTCATGCCCTTCGCCATCCCCCATTTGGTCGCAGGCTTTATCGCCGTGATGGTCGGCTACACCAGCTCCGTCATCCTGATCATCCAGGCCGCCACGGCAGCGGGTGCTGATACTGCCCAAGTCGCCTCCTGGCTCTGGACGCTGGGGATCGGCATGGGGGTGAGCTGCATCGGCCTCTCTCTCTATTACCGCATACCCATACTAACCGCCTGGTCCACACCGGGCGCGGCACTGCTGATCACCACGCTGGGCAACTTCACTCTGGCGGAAGCCATCGGCGCCTTTGTGATCTCGTCCCTGCTGATCACTCTGTGTGGCATTAGCGGCTGGTTCGACCGTTTGATGAAACATATCCCGGCTCCACTGGCCGCCGCCATGCTCGCTGGCGTGCTGCTCAGATTCGGATTGGATCTGTTCAAGGTCGCCCCGCAAGATCCCTTGCTGCTTGGCACCCTGCTGCTGGCCTTCCTGCTGGGTCGTCATCTCTGGCCCCGCTATACCATGGTGCTGGTACTGGGAGTGGGGATGCTGATCTGCAGCGTGCGGGGGGATTTGCAAATGGGCACCCTTCACTGGCAACTCGCCAGCCCGGTCTGGACATGGCCAGCCTTCTCCCTTGATGCTCTGTTTGGTATCGCGCTGCCGTTGTTCATTGTCACCATGACATCGCAAAACATGCCGGGGATTGCCATCTTGCGAGCCCATGGCTATCAGCCTGCCACCTCCTCGCTGATCAGCTGGACTGGCCTGACTGGCCTGCTGCTCGCCCCTTTTGGCGGTTATGCCTTCAATCTGGCCGCCATCACTGCCGCCATCTGCATGGGAAAAGAGGTCGACCCGGATACCAAGCGCCGCTGGCCTGCTGCGGTTTGGGCGGGTTGCTTTTATCTCGTGACCGGCTGCTTCGGTGCGACCGTCGCGGCCCTGTTTAGCGCCTTTCCGGCAACCCTTGTCACCTGCGTCGCCGGATTGGCCCTGCTAGGCACCATCGGCAGCAGCCTGCACTCTGCCTTGCAAGAGGATGAAACGCGAGAAGCTGCGCTGCTCACCTTTATCATTACCGCGTCCGGGATCAGCCTGCTCGGCATCGCGCCAGCCTGCTGGGGTCTGCTGATTGGTCTGGCTATCTATCAGTTCCAATCATATCGACAAAGGAATCAATTGAACCTCAAACCGTGAACCTCTGCACACTATCCAGATAAAATGATTCACAAGTGAAACTAATTTCCTTCTAGTGGCGTCAGGGCACCAATCTTCCCGGACATGGTGCCCTGTCAGGTTCCATGCAACGGAGTATAAAAATGAAAAATCAGGCTGTCTTGTTACTACTGGCCATACTGGGTGCTACGAGCGTCCAGGCTGCCGATACGGATCGAGAGCTGGCTCGCCAGCTCGCACTTCAGCAGAAAAACCTGCTGCCTCTGCTGAGCAATCAGCAATACCAGAGCCCGCTTCCCAACCTGCTGCAGAAGGCCAGCCCACGCCTTAAACGGCAGGCGAGCGATGCCAACCAGGCGGCCATCAGCCGGCAAGGACTGGATGGCGAGGTCAAGCAACTGATGCAGTTGCGGCTGGCCAACACCGATCAGGCCACCGCACTGCAACAGGGTGTCGAACCGCTGGTCGCCTATGTTCCAAGTGGAGATGAGAAGAGCTGGAGCGCCATTGAAGCGTTCGACAGCGCTGGCAATCCTGTCTATCTGGATGTGGACAAGGCACCGGCCCGGCCGGTTCTGGTAGTCGAAGCCGATCCCGTCAAAGCCAAGAACGCAGGCTTGAAGGTGATGCGCAAGGCGCTGGCCGATGCGGATCTGCAAAGCGCTCCGCGAGTGGCGGCCAGCACGGCGCCGCTCAAGACCAGTATCCTGAAAAAGATCAGACTGAAGGATGATCAGGAGCCCTGGCTGCTCGGCGCAGCCGAAGTGTATGCAGTGGTCGCAGGGGTTAATCCCAGTCGGGATGAACCAGTGGTCGATATTGTCGACATGCCCTACCTCGACTATGACAACACAGACTACACCCCCAACCAAATCCTGGTTTACTGGGATCGCTATCGCTGGGGTGCCGTCGATGTGGTGATGATGGAGCAGGATGACAACGTCAACTACAAGGAGCTGAGCGCCCTGCTGATTGAAGCTCTCAAACTCGGCTTTACTGCGGGTGGCGTGCCGGAAGCCCTGCCCTTCCTCGATCTCGGCGGTCGCATCGTCAAGGCTCTGCCCGACTCCTGGATGACCAACAACGACGACTATCTGGATACCTTCTACACACTGGAGCAGGATCAGGTCTATCGCCAGTATCCGGGGGCTGCCGGTAATGCGGTTATCGATCTTGAGCCAAAAGAGATCGCCCCGACCAGACCTTGATAATCGGCCATAACGAAAGAGCCAATGAGCAACTCATTGGCTTTTTGCTTTTATCGCGGTGACCACCGGTCAACCCTTGGGACGAACCCCCAGAGTATGGCAGATGGCATAAGTCAGCTCGGAGCGGTTCAGGGTATAGAAGTGGAAATCCTTCACGCCTTCCTGACTCAGCACGCGCACCTGATCGATGGCGATGCTCGCCCCCACCAGATTGCGGGTCATCTGATCGTTATCCAGTCCCTCGAAACGCTGATGCATCCAGCGCGGGATCTTCACGTTGGTAAAACCGGCAAACTTGGCCAGGGTCTGGTAGTTGGAGACCGGCAGGATCCCCGGCACGATTTCGGCATCGATGCCGATGGCGGCGCAGCGATCCCGAAAGCGCAAGTAAGTTTCCACATCGAAGAAGAACTGGGTGATGGCGCGGTTGGCACCGGCATCAATCTTGCGCTTGAGGTTGAGCAGGTCGGATTGTGCACTCTTGGCCTCCGGGTGCCCTTCCGGATAGGCGGCAACCGAGATATCGAAGTCCGCCTCTGACTTGAGCAGAGCAACCAGATCGGTGGCATACATATCCGGCTTCTCCAACCCCTGCGGCAAATCACCGCGCAGAGCCACAATATGGCGAATGCCGCTGTTCCAGTAATCGCGGGCGATGGTGCGCAATTCGTCGCGGCTGGCATCGATACAGGTCAGGTGAGGCGCTGCAATCAGGCCGGTCCGCTCCTTGATGTCCTTGATCACCTTGTGGGTGCGATCACGGGTGCCGGAGTTGGCGCCATAGGTGACGGAGACGAACTTGGGTTCCAGCACTTTCAGCCGTTCGATGGACTGCCAGAGGGTATTTTCCATCCCTTCACTATTGGGCGGAAAAAACTCGAAACTGACCGATATATCGCCATTCAAATCTGCCAAGCTCTGGTTGAGCGCCTCAACCTGACGTGCACTGTGAAATCCCATCTGCTCTTCTCCCTGTCCTGCAATCCATCTGCCTACGTCAAAACGGATGTTTGGACGTCTAAACGTCTTTATATTTATGAGCAAAACGACACAAAGTCAACAGAGATTTACCTCACATCCGATCTGACGAACTTCATATTTACAAAATTAACGGTACGTAACCGAAAAGTGCCCATCCCAAAATTGCCCCAGTCGAGTTATGATGGGGGCAGATCGTCCTGGACGTTCTGAATCTGCGTGTGATTGTTTGGCCGGAGGTTTCTCCGGCCCCTTTTCATCTATTTCCCACTCCTGCCGATAACAGAATGAGTCTTTGCAGGAGCACCGTCATGGATACCCACCCCGGCTTTGCCACCGACTTGCTGTTTGATCGCTACCAGGGCGAGGTCATCCAGCATGAGCAGTTCTGGGCGGTTCGCACGCCGGATGCTCCCGACTACTACTTCGGCAACTACCTGCTACTCCCCAACCCACCCAGCGACCGTGACAAAGGCTGGCTGGAAGCCACATTCGATCAGCTGATCGGCCAGGAGCCTCGAGTGCGCCACCGCACCTTCCAATGGCCACTGGCCGCCGGGCAAAACAGCCGGATCGCCGGTTTTGTCGCAACGGGATACCAATATATGGAGTGCGTGGTACTGGCGCTGGATGAGCAGAGCTGCCCACCCCCTCACGACGACATGGGCAAGGTTGAGGCACGTACCTTCACCACTGCTGATTGGCCTGAGTGGCTCGACTTCGAACTCAATGAACGGGATGAGGGACACTCGGAACAGAGCTATCTTCCCTATCTGCGATCCCGCCAGGCGCTCTATCAGGCCATGATTGCCGATGGTCTCGGGGACTGGTGGGGGATCTGGCAAGAGGGGCAACTGGTCGCCAGCTGCGGCCTCTTCTTTTGCGGCACACTTGGGCGCTTCCAATTGGTACGCACGCACCATGCGTGGCGCAACCAGGGGTTATGCCGCCAGCTGCTGAGTCAAGTGGCTCGCGCTGGATTGTCCCGCGCCAAACAGCTCATCATAGTGGCCGACGAGCACTACCATGCCCAGCGCATTTACCGCTCTTTGGGGTTCGCCCCGGTTGCCCGGATCGGCAGCCTCTGCCGCTGGCCCCACGAAGCACAATAAAGCGATACCTGCTGGCCGCGAGCCATAAAAAACGGGAGGCCGATGTCTCCCGTTTTTATTGATGCCGATGACCTATTGCTGTGGCTGCTGTGGCGCTTCCAGCTCGTTGGAGAGCGCCTGCTCTACCTCATCCGACTGCGCCGGTAATGGTGCAGCGGCCGCTGATGCGGGTGCTGTGGGAGTCACAACAGATGACACCACGGCAGGCGTTTCACTGGTCGCGGGAGCTGCGGACACCTCAGTCGTCGGCGCTGAAACAGGAGCAGGGACAACCGCATCACACTGACAATCCGCGCTCTTGGCCTTGCTGCCCTGATGAGGGGCATACCAGCCCTTCAAGCCACCTTCCAGTCGATCCGCGGCAGCCTTGGGCTCCATCTTGCCAAGCAGCACAGCCTGACTCACCTCTGCCAGTTCATCCCCCAACTTGGGCGTACCACGGGAGAGGATCTGGGTCGCCACCCGAATGGTCGAGTCACACTGATCGCGCCACTCCATCATCTCTTTGGCCGCCGGATTGGTGACATCGAAGAAGTGGTTGGAGAGTGAGAAGAATCCCGGCAGCGAGTTGGTATAGAGCTCGGCAAATTGCGGCGTCGTCAGCCACTGCAGAAAAGCCATTGCCCCCTCTTTGTTCTTGCTGGCCGGGTTCATCCCCATACCGATATCGGTGTGATCGGTAAAGAAACAGCCATCACCCTGTTTGGCCACCGGCGGGCGCATGACGCCAAAATCGACCTTGCCGGTGAAGGGGGCAATCTCCCAGGAGCCCGCCACGTAGAAGGCGGCCTTGCCCGAGGTGAACAGCTCGTTGCTGGTCGCATAATCGCGGCTCTCGCCACCTTCACCGAGGTAGGAACGCCAGCGGGCCAGCTCGTCGAACACCTTCACATATTGGGGGTTGTCCAACCGCTCCTGCCCGCCGATCAGTGCCAGACGGCCGTCCTCTCCCTTCCAGTAGTTGGGGCCAATGTTCTGGAACCCCAGTTCGGAGGCAACCCAGCTCTCTGAACCGCTCATAGCCAGCGGCACATAGCGCCCGTCGGCCTTGATCTTGTCCAGCACGGCGAAGAACTGATCGCGGGTTTGCGGCAAGGTGAGCCCCAACTCACTGAAGATCTTCTTGTTATAGAAGAAGCCATGGATCACCGAGGCCATCGGCACACAGAAGGTCTGGGCACCGGAGTCGGTCTGCCAGGGTGACTGGGCAAAACTCGGGAAGTTCTCCATCCCTGCCATTTCGGTCAGCTCGGCCAGATGGCCCGCCTTGAACAGGGCGAGCGAGTCATCAAACGGACGACAGGTAATGAGATCCCCCGCCTTACCGCCTTTCAGGCTCTCCCAGAGAGTGGGCATGTAGTTGACGTTCTGCACCGGATGAAAACTCACCTTGATGCCGGGATGCGCCGCTTCAAAGGCCGGGATGATTTTCTGCTCCCACAACGCCTTGTCATCGGTTCGCCAGCTTTCAATCACCAGCTCGCTGGCCATCAGCTGGCCACACAACAGGAGACTCAGGGCTCCAATCCACTTTTTAGACATAAGCCCTCCTAGACCTTGAAATGTGCGATCAATCGCTGCTGTTTGGCGACCAGGTCGGCCAGCACTTCGCTGCTGCTGGCGGATTCCCGCGCCTCCCGCTCTGTCTCGTATGCCACATCGGCAATACCGGCGATATGACGAGCGACCCCCTGACTGACGGAGATCTGCTCCTGAGCGGCATGGGCCACCTGATCCGCCATCGACTTGATGGCCCCCATCCGCTCGGCAATGGATTGCAGCGCCACATCCATCTCGCGGGTCTGCTCGACACAGCTCTGGGTCTGCTCCTGGCTGCGCCCCATCACTTCAACCACATGCTTGCTGGAGCTCTGCAGGTTCTCAATCATCCCCTGGATCTCTTCGGTCGAAGTCTGGGTGCGATTAGCCAGCGCCCGCACCTCATCGGCCACCACCGCAAAACCACGACCTGCATCACCAGCACGGGCCGCTTCGATGGCGGCGTTCAACGCCAGCAGGTTGGTCTGCTCGGCAATACTGCGGATCACATCGAGAATGCTGCCGATGTTGTTACTGAATTCCCCAAGTTTGTAGGTGATCCCGACCGCCTCTTCCATGGCGCCAGCCAGCTGCTCGGTGATCCGGCGAGTGGTGGCCACTTTCTGGCGACCATTGCGCGCCTCTTCATCGGCCAGATCCACTTCCCGCTTGGTGCCATCGGTAGAGCGGGCCACCTCGGTGGCGCTCACTTCCAGCTCGGTAATGGCGGCGGCCACCTGATCGGTCTGGCTCTTCTGCTCCTGTACCCGGGACATGGCCCGTTCGCTGATCTCGGCGGCGCGGCTCGCCTCATCCACCAGATGGCGAGAGCCTGCATTGATTTGAGAGAGCAGCTCACCAGTCTTGCCCGCCAGCGTATCGATGGAGCGAGAGAGGCTGCCAAATTCGCAACTGCTGCGGTAGTTGATGCGCCGTGTCATGTCACCGGCCGCCATGTAATCGAGCTCCTTGTTGATCATCTGCAACGGGCGCTGAATGCTGCGCGCAGTGGTATAGCCGATCACCAGCGCGGCAGCGGCCGACATCGCGGCAACCACCAGGATCCAGAAGCTGGCACTGCTGACCGCCGCATCGGCGTTGATCCTGCTGTCGCTGGCGATGGCACCGGCGGACTTGCCCATCTCATCGAGCAAATTGAGGCTGTTGACCAGACTGGCATCCAACTGCTGATTTTGCGTGGCCAGCGATAGCGCCAGTTGCTGAGCCTGACGCATGGTTGCCAGCAAGCCCTGAGCGCCGAGCGCCAACTCCTGCATCCGATCCAGATTGGAGACAAAGCGCGCTTTCACATCATCGGGCACCAGCACCCGCTCCAACCGCTTGCGGGCCATCTCGATGTCCTTGCTGAGTACCTTTTCCAGCTCGTTCAGGTCGGTTTTGGCATCGGCACGGCGGATATTCTTCAGATCGCGGGCGATACCCGAGGTAATAAGCTCCGCCTTGTTGCGCATGGAGCGTTTGCTGGCGGTCTGTTGCAGCAGCAAATCCGCCGCCCACTGATAGGTATCCTCAAGGCGGATAAATTCCATCTCCAGCTTGTGGCGCTGCTCCAGTGCACTGACCCACTGTCGATGCTGTGCCAACACCTGATCCGCCAAGCCATAAAATTGAGTGGTAGCACTCTCGACCTGCTGGAAGCGGGCACGAGCATCCGCTACATCGGTAAATTTACCCATCTCCTGACTCAGCTGGGCGAAGCGGTTCTGCTGCTCCTTGAACTGATTGGCCAGCTGCGGCAACTGGGTGGCATCTTCACTGGTGCGGTAGACCAGCACCCAGCGGTTGCTATCCTGCAGTGCCCCCTTGAGACCTGCGACAGCAACCACCAGCGGGGTTGCGCGGTCAGATACGGCAGAGAGGCCGTCATTTATACCCTTGATTTTAAAGGTACTGATCACACCAAGCAGGATCAGCAACAGCAGCATCAACACGAATCCGGCGATGATCCGCTGCACGATAGATAAGCCCATGGAGACATCCTCACTCATTGGGGGAAGGTAAAGTGAACATAGTCACTATCGGCAGGGGTGGCGAATAACTGAAATAAAGCGGCAGGTATTTAATTGATTTGTATCGGGTTGGATCACAGTACAGACAAAATCAGCCATACGAAAAAAGCCCGGCACAAGCCGGGCTGAAAGAGACGTACTTTGCTATCTTCCGCGGTCCGTTCAGAACCGCAATCAGAATCATTAGAAGCGGTAGCCCGCACCAACCATGAAGACCATTGGGTCAATCTTGGTTTTGATTCCATCTCCACCGTTTACATGTACATCAGTGTCGATATCCATGATCCAGGCTGAGCCGTTGACAAACCAGCGGTCAGTGATCGCCATATCGATACCCACCTGACCAGCAACACCCCAAGAATCATCCAGGCTCACATCGCTGTTGGTCAGAGGACCACGACCTTTCTCGTCAAAGAAATTGGTGTAGTTCACACCAATACCGACGTACGGACGAACTTTGCTCTGGGCATCGCCAAAATAGTATTGAGCCATCAGGGTTGGCGGCAGATGCTTGACCTTGGCTACTTCGGTATCGCCAATCTTCACTGAATGGGAGAATGGGGTAGCAGCCAGCAGCTCAACACCGAAGTTATCTGTAGCCATATAGGTCAAAGTCAAACCCAGCTGGGCATTGTCATTGATTTCAAAGCTGTTACCACTGTCTTGTGGAGACACTACAGCCAAACCACCACGAACCAGAATATCACCAGCCTGATGGGCCATGGCGAATGGAGAGGTCACTGCAGCGGCAATCATCAGAGGAAGTAATTTTTTCATCACGTAATCCCTTTTTTTGTTTTCATTTGATGCTGTAAGCCCGCTGACTATATGCCCTTGTAAATGCAAAGTTATTGATTTGGAGCAAAGGTTGCACAGAAATAAATCGATTGGTGTGACATCTTTGCGCGCCATCCCAATCTCGTTGCGTCCCCAGACAACAAGCCGAAATGCCTGTTTGGACAGGTTGTAACTACCCGCATCCAGAGACAAAAGGAGCAAACAAACCACATCTTATTGCGCGGCAGAGTGGCTATTAATTGTTGTTAATATGGGCAAATCAGCGTATTTTTTGCGCCATACAAGTTACTGGGAAGTAATGGTTTATTTATGAAAAATGAGTCGAAATGGCAAAAGGTGGGGGCTTTTCTCGCGGCCGTGTGGGGAATCGGATCCTTTCTCTTTATCCTGCTCGGTTTTATTGTCGCCCTGGCCTATCTGGTATTGGTACGGCAGGGTTAATCCGGATTGACAGAGTGCAGCAGGGTGATATGCCCCCCTTCGGCAAGCTGTTCCGGAGTCTGGCCCATTCCCTCCGCAGAGAGGCTACCAGCGTAGCCACACCACCGATTTCGCCCACCGACTTTGGCCTGATACAGCGCCATGTCCGCCAGTTTGAAGCTATGACTCCAGAATGAATCCGTGTACTCCGGGTGCAACGGATAGCGGCAGAACCCCAGCGACACCGTCAACCAGAGTGGCGCATCCTCTCTGCCAAAGCGGTGCTGAGCGACACGCTGGCGCAGATATTCGACCCGCAGCGCCAACTCTTGCTCGTCATCCACTTGTAGCAGCAACAAGAACTCCTCCCCGCCCAGCCGGATGATCGGCTCGCGCTCTCCTGTCACCACCTTGCGCAGCAGATCCGCCAACTGTTTCAGCACCAGATCCCCGATGTCATGGCCAAGGCGGTCATTGATCCGCTTGAAATGATCAAGATCCAGCAGCAATAACAGACAAGGTTTGGCCCGGTTGGCCTGCAACCAGCCATCGAGATAGCGACGATTGAAGCAACGGGTCAAGGGATCGGTGAATGCAGCCATCTCCATCTGGCTGGATTTTTCCAACAAATCATCGTGTTGCTGACTAACCTTGCTGGCCATCTCCTTGAACTTGCCGCTCAGGGTCGCCATCTCGGCGCTGCTGTCGATATAGGGGATCAAGGTGGCATCTGGCCGATCGCCAAAGCGTTGCAGCGCCGACACCAGCTGCTGCAACGGGGTAAGCACAATGCTGTTGAGCCGGTACATGGCGATCATGACGCAGATAAAACTGATAAACAGCATGCCGATAAAGGTCCAGAGCGCCCCCTCCATGACGCCACTCAAGATCTTTCTCTCCTCCTCAATCACCAGGGTCAGCACCGGCTGGTTATCGCTGTTGAGCAGTCGCACCTCTCCCCTAAGCCGGGTGAGCCCGAGATCAATCAGGCGATACGTTATTTGCGGTTTCAGTGGTTTGAAGGTAGCGGTGACATCCAGATTGGCGTGGGAAATTGCCAGAGGCAGCGCGGTACGCTCCGATACCTGCTCGAGATAGTCTTTGTCGAGCCAACGTACAACCAGCAAGAAACCGTTGAACGGTGCCGACTCGTCACTGTTTCTGATCGGCTGCCACGAGTACATCAGCGGCCCCCACTGGGAAGCTCGGATCCCGTGCAGATTGATGCCCCCTTGCGCCACCGAGCGCGCACTTAACTGCTTTTTCAGTTCATCAAGGAAGTAGGGAAACTGGTCCGGATTGATCCCCGGCGCATCGGGTAGCAGGGTGCGCGTCCAGATTTCGTAGCCGGTGAGATCCATGAAGCTCATCAGGTTGAGACTAAAATCCCGCATCGGCATATCACTGAACAGGTTGGATTCGATGTACCCCCTGCTTTTGTTGTCCATAAAACGATGGCTGTCATCCCAGATGCCCCAATCCCGACTGAATGCATCCAGAGCGGCCACATCCGCCTGCACCGCCTTGGTCACGCGCAGCAGATGCTCCTTCATTCGTTGCTCCTCAATCCGGCTGGCAGCCGGGATCTGGGCCCACGCCAGCAGGACCAGCAATAGCAGGATCGCCCCCAGCCAGATGGGGAACATGGAGTAAGCCAACTGATGATCAATCGTGCGCGGAGCCTGAGCCATAACCCGATATATCCATTACCATGATGCTGAGATGCCAAGCCTGCCCACACTTGACGAGCTTCCCCCTATGCTCCCGATTTTTATAACAAAAAGGGGCCAAAGGCCCCTCGATTATAACGGCTTATCGCGCCAATAGTGGCCGCAAAAAACGAGCTGTATGAGACTCTTTATTGGTGCAAATCTCTTCCGGCGTCCCCGTCACCAGAATGCGGCCCCCACCGGCGCCTCCCTCCGGTCCCAAATCTACGATCCAGTCGGCAGTTTTTACCACATCAAGGTTGTGCTCGATGATGACGATGGTGTTGCCGCGATCCCGCAGCTGGTGCAGCACCTTGAGCAACTGCTGGATGTCGTGGAAGTGCAGGCCGGTAGTCGGCTCATCCAGAATGTAGAGGGTCTGGCCGGTATCCCGCTTGGAGAGCTCCCGCGCCAGCTTGACCCGCTGTGCCTCACCGCCAGACAAGGTTGTGGCCGACTGGCCGAGGCGGATATAGGAGAGGCCCACGTCCATCAGGGTCTGCAGCTTGCGCGCCACAGCCGGCACCGGGTCGAAGAAATCCCTGGCATCTTCCACTGTCATCTCGAGGATCTCGTGGATGTTCTTGCCCTTGTACTTCACCTCCAGGGTCTCGCGGTTATAGCGCTTGCCCTTGCAGACATCGCACGGCACGTAGACGTCCGGCAGGAAGTGCATCTCCACCTTGATGACGCCATCCCCTTGACACGCCTCGCAGCGGCCCCCCTTCACGTTGAAGGAGAAGCGGCCCGGCTGGTAGCCGCGTGAACGCGCCTCCTGAGTGCCGGAGAGCAGCTCGCGGATCGGGGTAAACAGGCCGGTATAGGTGGCTGGGTTGGAGCGCGGGGTACGACCGATGGGGCTCTGGTCGATATCCACCACCTTGTCCAGATGCTCCAGCCCTTCCACGCTGCGATAGGGCGCCGGGGTGGACTCGGTCGCCTTGTTGAGCTCGCGATGAGCGATGCGGAACAGGGTGTCGTTGATCAGGGTCGACTTGCCGGAGCCGGAAACACCTGTAACGCAGGTCATCACCCCGATGGGCAGATCCAGGTTGACGTTGCGCAGGTTGTTGCCGCTTGCCCCCTTGAGTTTCAACCACTTGCCGGTGAGCGGCGTGCGCTCGGCCGGAATGGCGATCTGCTTGCGACCGGAGAGGTAGTCACCGGTCAGCGACTCCGGATTGTCGATGATCTGCTGGGGGGTGCCCTGCGCAACAATCTCGCCACCGTGCACGCCAGCCCCCGGGCCTATATCCAGCACATGGTCGGCGAGGCGGATGGCATCCTCGTCGTGCTCCACCACGATCACCGTGTTGCCCAGATCGCGCAGATGGGTGAGAGTCTTGAGCAACCGCTCGTTGTCGCGCTGATGCAGACCGATGGAAGGCTCATCGAGTACATACATGACGCCCACCAGCCCTGCACCGATCTGGCTGGCCAGTCGAATGCGCTGCGCTTCGCCGCCTGAGAGGGTCTCGGCGCTGCGCGACAGGCTCAGGTAGTTGAGACCGACGTTAACCAGGAAGCCGAGCCGCTCGACGATCTCTTTCAATATTTTCTCGGCAATCTGGGCGCGCTGACCGGTGAGGTTCAGCCCCTCGAAGAAGGCCAGCGCATCGCCGATGGACTGCTCGGCGATGGCCGGCAGGTTGCGGTTGTCAACGAAGACATGACGCGCCTCTTCCCGCAGGCGGCTACCACCGCAGCTGGTACAAGACTTGTTGGCGATGTATTTGGAGAGCTCTTCGCGCACCGAGTTGGACTCGGTTTCCCGGTAGCGCCGCTCCATGTTGTGCAGGATCCCCTCGAACGGGTGCTTGCGCACCACCACGTCGCCGCGGTCGTTCATGTAGCGGAACTCGATCTCGGTGCGGCCAGAGCCGCGCAGGATCACCTCCTGGGTCTTGACCGGCAGATCTTCCCACGGCGTTTCCAGATCGAACTTGTAGTGCTCGGAGAGGGATTTCAGCATCTGGAAGTAGTAGAAGCTGCGCTTGTCCCAGCCACGGATGGCGCCATTGGCCAGACTGATGGCCGGATCGCCGATCACCTTGGCAGGATCGAAATATTGCTGCACGCCCAAACCATCACAGGTGGGACAGGCACCGGCCGGATTGTTGAAGGAGAAGATGCGCGGCTCCAGCTCCGACATGGAGTAGCCACACTCCGGGCAGGCGAAGTTGGCGGAGAAGGTCATGGGGGCAACCCCCTCTTCCCCGTCCATTGGCACTACCAGCACGATGCCGCCGGAGAGGGTCAGCGCCGTCTCGAACGACTCGGCCAAACGCAAGGCAAGGTCCTCGCGCACCTTGAAGCGATCCACCACCACCTCGATGGTGTGCTTCTTGTGCAGCTCCAGAGTCGGAGGATCGGAGAGGTCGCACACCTCGCCGTCGATACGGGCACGGATGTAGCCCTGGGCCGCCAGATTCTCCAGCAGCTTGGTGTGCTCCCCCTTGCGATCGCGCACCACCGGGGCCAGCAGCATCAGCTTGCTCCCCTCCGGCTCGGCCAGCACCTGATCCACCATCTGGCTGATGGTCTGGGCGGCGAGCGGAATGGCGTGGGTCGGGCAGCGCGGCTCACCAACCCGGGCAAACAGCAGACGCAGGTAGTCGTAGATCTCGGTGATGGTACCGACGGTCGAGCGCGGGTTGTGGGAAGTGGACTTCTGTTCGATGGAGATGGCGGGCGAGAGCCCCTCGATATGGTCGACGTCCGGCTTCTCCATCAAGGAGAGGAACTGGCGGGCATAGGCGGAGAGGGACTCCACATAGCGGCGCTGCCCCTCGGCATAGAGGGTATCGAACGCCAGAGAGGATTTGCCCGAACCGGAGAGGCCGGTGACCACGATCAGCTTGTCGCGGGGCAGGGTCAGATTGATGTTCTTGAGGTTGTGGGTGCGAGCACCCCGGACCACGATCTTTTCCATCTTGTTGCACGCTCGATACAGAAACCTGAGCGAGTCAGTATGGCATAGAGACTACTGGATGAATAGACAGTCATGAGAGGAAATGCGCATCATCCGGCGCACGCCATCTGCTCCTTTTTCTCCACCAGCAGCCGCTCGTTTTGCCATATCCGGGCGGTGACCTCGACCCGATAGGGGCAACGCAAACCCAGCCCTATTTTGCCAACCGCCATGACCACTCCACCCTGCAGCGACAGATTACGGCTCTGGCGCTGAGTCGTGCTCCCGGCGGCCCCTTCGCCATGCACCAGCAACCTGACACTCACCGTCACGTCGCGCTTGCTGAGCAGCGTCGGCGCAAGTGACAGCCCCTGTTCGCTCTGCACCATATTGAGGGACAAGCGGATCGACGGATCGGGTTCCACCTCGGTGTTTCTTGCGCTTGCTGGTGACGCGACGCGATAAACAAGCATCAACCCACAGAGCAGCACCAATAAAAGAGGGGCCCGCAGGCCCCTGAATCCGGAGATAACCATCAGTTGCTACCAGAACCCTGATAGACATAGGCCATGTTATCGCTGCCATAGACAGTCACATTGGCAGTGTTGAGGCTGTCGGTTTGTGCAACGTCGACTTCGTTATTGCCACCGCCCATGCCGCCATTGACGTAAACGTTGGCCACGTGTTTTTCACCTAACTGGCTTACGGTGAGCGTGTTTTCGCTCCCCAGATAGGATTCGACCTTGGCGCTGTTCAGTTTCCCATCCTGAGTCACTGTCACCACAGAGTCAGAGTGAGACGCATCGGCATAAGCCCAGTTGTCAGTGCCTTTCTGAGCCACGACCAGCTCATTATCCGAGCCCCAGGTCCAGGCTCCTTTGCCCTCAACGCCACGCGCGGTGGCAACCTGGTTGCCAGTGCCGTTCTGGTCAATATCGACCTTGTTGCGACTACCTTCCTCTTGCACTGCATTCGCATAGTTGTCGCTACCCAACTGATCGATAGTGACAAACCCACCCACGCTGCTGGCCAGCTGATCAACCACCGCCTGGTTATTGCTGCCATTCTGAGTGACCTGTGCAGTGTTGCCAGACCCCTGCTGGTTGGTATCGGCCTGGTTGCCATTACCCAGCTGAGTCACGACCGCCGTTTCACCAGTTCCGCTCTGTCTGGCGTTGGCGATGTTGTCGTTACCATTCTGGGTGATGGTCAACAGATCCTCAGAACCTCTCTGCTCAGAGTCGATCTGGTTACGACTTCCGGTCTGGGTCAGAAGGGCGGTTTCACCGGAACCAGCCTGCTTGGCCAGCAGGTTGTTCCCTTGTCCGGCGGTCGCACCAGACTGCTGGGCTGTCACGCTGCCAGTGGTCCCGCTTTGCTCCACCGTTGCCACGTTGGCCAGCCCCAGCTGAGTGACCTCGGCAGTGTTGTCATTGCCACTTTGTTTGACGACCGCAGAGGTGCCCTCGTTTGCGCCGTAACCGAAGTTGCTTGTACGTTGTGCGACTAAGGCCGTGTTATTGCCCCCCTCTTGAGCCACGCTGGCAACGGCACCATCGGATTCGCGTTGATCGACATCCGCAATATGCCCGCCTTCTCCTGACTGGGTAATGGTCGCGCTGGCATAATCAGACCAGTAGTTATTGATCTGCGCACTGTTATCGTTCGATTGCTGCTCAATCACTGAATTGGCACGGTCACCATCATCCTGCTTGATGCGGGCATCGTTACCATCACCAAGCTGGCTCACCCTGGCCGTGGCCTCACCGTTGTAGTACTGCTGGGCAATCGAGGCCTTGTTCAGCTCTCCGCTGGTATCAATGGTCGCGGTCGATTTATTGGTCACCCCCTGCTGCAATACCTCCCCTTCGTTCTTGCCACCGGCTTGCTTGATATCAGCAGTGGAAGCACCGGTATTGCGCTGCTCGGTCGAGGCGAGGTTGTCGTTACCCTGTTGATAGATCGCCGCCTTGTTAGCCGTGCTCTCCTCGACCTGCTGGATGTACGCCAGGTTGCCGGTGGAGAATTGAGCCTGAGTCACCTCAGCCTGATTGCCAGTAGATGCCGCCCAGGCGGTGCTGGTCGCCAGAAGAACTGCCGAGGCAATGATGGTACGTTTAAACATGATTTCCCTCTCGTGCTAATGGTTGAGCCTAGGCTCAGTTGGTTTGAACGACATTTACTTGCTGATTGGCTCCCGTCTGAATAACGGTTGCCGCCAATCCGTTACCGTTTTGCTCGATGCTGGCCTGATTGCCATCACCCAGCTGGATCGCCCGGGCCTGATTGTCTGCCCCTTGCTGACTGATCCAGGCTTCATTGCCGCTGCCTTGTTGCAGCAGCCAAATCCGGTTATTGATGCCCGCCTGATAGAGCTCGGCGCTATTGCCCTCGCCCAGTTGCGCACCATTGACCCAGTTCTCATCTCCCACCTGGGAGAGCGACAACTCATTGACCCAACCCTGTTGCAGCAGACGCGCCTGATTCAGCTCCCCTTGCTGGGTGAGGTGCAGTAGCTGCTCGCTACCGAGTTGCCACAACAGCGCCTGATTCCCATCGTTCTGCACACCGGCATCCAGCTCGCTTGCCATCGCCAGCTCGTCGAAGACGGCAGGCTCTGCGGCGAGTTGCGGGGCGCCCGATATCAGCAGGAAAAAGAGAGCACTCAACAGGTGTTTCATCGCGCCATCGCCTTGTTGGAAAACGCCCACAGTATCCCTGTCAGACCAGAGGCGGCCTATCAGGCACTCCGCTGATTCGAGGATGAAAAGCGCCGCCCTGTCGCTGAGCAGAAAGTCTTAATTCGTATTCGATGGAGGCCAAAAAAAATGCCCTCCACCAGGGAGGGCATTGCGCGAGCGGGAAAACTCAAAGTAGCGGGGCATTGTCTTGCAGGTACTCCTGCAGGATCGGATTGTCGATATCCCGCTGGTCAGCCAGTTGCCACAGATTGTCCCGCACACCATTGGCTATCAGCCGGATCACCCCGGACTCGATAGCCGACATGACACACATCTGTACCGGCTCATTGGTGCTGAAACCGGCCTCGGCCTCCAGCAGGCGCTTGTACTCGACGAAACGGAATACCCCTGCCTGCACCTGTTGCGACAGAACTGTCTTGGAGGTGGTGACACTGTTCAGGATCCGGCCTGAACGGATATCGACGGCTCGCAGATTGACCGTCACCTGATCGACGCGGTACTCCCCGCTGGCACCGATGCCGAAATACTTGGCCCCCGCCCCGCCGGTTCGTACATTGCTGTCATAGGCGACTATCCCCCCCTCGATCAGGATGTTGGCGGCGACCAGAGAGGGCAGTTGATTGGCATTGTTGCCGGGAACGTTGGGCTTGTTCTGGGCCGCCCGCACAATCTTGCGTTCAGTCAGCAGGTTCTGCAGCCCTTCCCGCTCCAGCGGCACAAACCATTGAGAGTCCCACAAGGCCGTGCTCAGCATGGCCACCCCACCCTGGGTGACCGCCGTGGAGAAGTTGGACGCCGGTGCAGGCAGGTACTGACCTGTCTGATCGCGAAAATCGTAGACGGCCGCGACAATTTTCCCTTTTGGCTTGGGCAGACTGATCAGCTCCTTGTAAGAGACGGATCGCGGCATCAGGGTTGCCTTCTCATCGGCAACGGGTGAGCCGATATGGGTCGCACAGCCAGCCAGCGCAAGCAGGGGCACTATCAATAACAGTTGTCGTTTCATCGCGCCCTCAGTCGGCAATCAGGCCATTCACTTCGATCATGGTGGTCTGGTTGGTCACCCGGTCGGTGATCGAAACCACCAGGGTGCCATCTTCATCCACCACATTGATGGCAAAATCATCGGTCACCAGACTGCCGCTCTGGCTGCCATCCTTGCCGATATCGGCCAACAGCTGGCTGATCAGGCGGGATTGCAGGTTGGAGGTCAGGCGATCCAGCGCCGAGGTGCCGCTGCTACCGCTGCCACTGGCGGGATCCTTGTAATCATTCTGCGCATTGGCGGTGCCAAGCAGATGACTGCTGTTGAGAGGGTTACCCCCAAAGCTGGGGTTGACGGGGCGATAGACAAGCTCCGACGCATGGAGCGTTGGCGCTATCAGTGCAGCAACTAGCCATAACCGGGCACGCATGAGAAATATCCTTATAGTTCATCATGTTCCAAATCGAAGGTATCCATGAACAGGGTCGCGATCTTCTGCTGTTCGAGGGTCTGCCTGACCTGTGACCAAGCCAGTTTGGCGCTCTGCTCCTGCTGATTGCGGCCGGGAGAGAGTGCGGTTTTAAAAATCACCTTCCGGTTATGGGTGATCCAGATCAGGCTGCCCCAGCGGGCTGTCGGGCGCTCATGAATCGTCAGATTCTCTCTGGCATCCGGGTCTTCATCGCTGCGCAACCGGGTAAATTCGTTATAAAAGCCCTGACCGAAACGGGTAAAGGTGCGATCAAGTACCAGACCATCCACATCCAGCCGATCACTCTCCTGCTCCGGCTGCACCGACTCCAGCGGTGCATCGGCCTCGGCCGCCACAACGGTCGTGCAGCCCCAAAGCAGCGTGAGGCAACACGCCACAGAGAGCGCTTTCATCAGTGGGAGTCCGGAGCATCGAGATACTCTTTGGCCCAGCTCACCGCCTGGATCCGGTTCTTCACATTCAGCTTTTTAAAGACGTTATAGAGGTGGGATTTGACTGTGTGCTCGCTGACAAACAGGCTGTCGGCGATCTCGACATTGGAGGCGCCCGTCATCAGATAACGGATGATCTCCTGCTCTCTGGCGGTCAGCAGGGTGTCGTTACGCAGCAGGTAGCTATTGCCCTGGCGATAGTATTCGACCAGCTCGCACAGCAGGTGACGCGGCATCCAGTACTCGCCCAACAGGATTTTCTGCAACCCGGCAACCAGTCGGTCGAGCGGATCCTGACGGAAAAACAGACCACAGATCTGCGGCCACATCAGCAGCAGGTCGCGATCCGTCGCAGTAGGAGCATTGAGCAGCACGGTGGTCGCCATGCCAAAGCGTTCGGAGATCGCCCGGTTCCAGCCCAGTGACTGGCCAGAGCGGATATAGTCGAGATCGATGAGAAACAGCGTGCCGTCACACTGGTTATCTAGCTGATTAATCTCGTGGATTAGCTGGACGGGACGGCTCAAATGAGAGATGAGGTATGCAGCAAATGTGCTGGCCTGCACATTATTTTCAGTGACCAGTGCGATCGGGCATGCGGCTTTCATTGTGTGCTCTTCCTTGAACCTGTAAACCACCTAATCTGGCCGACTGAGTCTACCAAGGAGGTATGGGAGCACAATATTAAAAAAGTATGAGAATGGATCTCATAAATATCATAACCATATGTTTTTAGTCGATTTAAAAACCGATTCCAATTCGCCAATCGGCCAGCATAACAGGAATATATGGCAGAAATGTGATGCCGGACGCGCCGGAAACAGCTGCAACCCGACCATCACTACAGCAGGAGCCAACAGTTACCTTTGGCGCATCAAGCCGGTTAAGGATGCTGCCAATCCGCTTCGCAACTGTTACTATGACCGTCACATGCGTCTGCGGGACATTGCGCCCCGCACACAGCAACTAATCAGGTATCTAGTCGTGTTGGACCAGGTTTCGACCTGGCCGGTAAATAAGGTGGAAGAGAGATTATGGCCAGTCGAGGCATCAATAAAGTCATTCTGATCGGTAACCTCGGGCAAGACCCGGAAGTACGCTACATGCCGAGTGGCGGTGCTGTGACCAACATTACTCTGGCTACCTCTGAAACCTGGCGCGACAAGCAGACCGGTGAGCAGAAAGAGCGTACCGAATGGCATCGCGTCGTCTTCATGGGCAAGCTGGCCGAAGTGGCTGGCGAGTACCTGAAGAAGGGCTCCCAGGTCTATGTGGAAGGCAAACTGCAAACCCGCAAATGGCAGGATCAGAGCGGCCAGGAGCGCTACACCACTGAAGTGCTGGTCGACAGCTTCACTGGCGTGATGCAGATGCTGGGTGGCCGTCCGCAAGGCGGTCAGGGTATGGGCCAGAACATGGGTGGCCAATCCCAGGGTAACTGGGGTCAGCCACAGCAGAGCATGCCTGCCCAGCAGCCGATGAATCAGCAGCGCCCGGCACCGGCTCCGCAGCAGAATATGCAGCCGCAAGGCGGTTATGGCCGTCCTGCCCAGCAACCGCAATCTGCACCGCCGGTATATAACGAGCCGCCGATGGATTTCGACGACGATATCCCGTTCTAGGGCCGGATTTTTTAA
Organism: Aeromonas sp. R2-2; assembly: GCF_040908355.1. NCBI lineage: Bacteria > Pseudomonadati > Pseudomonadota > Gammaproteobacteria > Aeromonadales > Aeromonadaceae > Aeromonas > Aeromonas sp. R2-2. The sequence continues at coordinate 22,345 of NZ_JBFODQ010000084.1, forward strand.
AATGTAAAGCACTTTGTAAAGCGAAATGCCTAAAAACCCCGATATTTCGGGGTTTTTTCATTTCTAAACATGTAAAGATTGCTCATTCTGAAAGCTCGGAGTATACATTAGGAATAGGTGTCTAAAAGTGTAAAGGAATGATGCAGTGAAGCTCAGAACCGTCAACATGAAGCAGTACAATGAACGTAAGTATCTAATCGTTGATGAGAGAGGACTCCCCATCCCGAGGCTATGTGAGTTCACACTGACACACCTGTATGGTGCGGAAAAAACACAGGAGAATAATGCAAACCACCTAATCCATATCGAACGATGGGCAGCAATGCTAAAAGTAGATCTAGCGGAAATTGTTGCTGGCACAGGGTTTGCTGATACTGGCTTATACCAGAGTTTTCTCAAACACCTTGAGCATCACTCATACGATATCAACGGAGCAAGACCCCTCCGGCCAGATATTGTTAGTCCTGATTATTTCAATCAACGCCTTGACCTAGTATTGGTTTACTTTCAATTTTTAGCCGATAAAGCAATTTCCAAGCGCCGTAATACAGATCCTCTATTCCATCAAATACCCAAGATGATGGAAAAACTTCAAGTCAAACTATCCAAGCTGAGAAGACCAAAGACAGCTCAAGGCCGCGCCCTTGGTTTGTCATTAGTCCAACAAGCAACACTGTATGATGTCATGGAAATGCCAAGTTTGCTTGGCTGGAATAAAGCTACTCAGTTACGTAACAAGCTAATTCTTAGATTACTTTTAGAAACAGGAATTAGGAAAGGTGAACTGCTATCACTTACAACATCAAACTGCCATACGAGCAAGCTGGTACATGGAGTTTACCCATTTATCCTGACACAACAGAATGTCGAGCATAACGATCCTCGTGGTAGATCACCTCGCGAAAAAACAGTTGGCCGGATCATACCTATTTCATTTCCTCTAGCATCACTGATTGATGAATATAAACAGGCCAGAAAATCTCTTGGCGACTCAGCTATGAAGAGCCCTTATCTACTCTTAGCGACAACCAAACCACATAATCCGCTATCAATAGCAGCACTGGATGATGTTTTCTCAAGTATTAAGAATAAGATTTTAGAGTTGTCAGATATCCACCCGCATAAATTAAGACATACCCTCTTTGAAAATCTTGACAGAATGCTCACCAAAATGGGAATTGATGCAGCTCAACAGAAAAAGCTAAAAAATAATGTTGGGGGGTGGACGTATAACTCAGATAGTAGTCTAATATATGAAACTGGTTCAATAATGGAACAATGCAACTTAGTTCTAAACCAACTTCATGCTGAAATGGAATCACATAGAAAACTATCATAATATGATTGCCGAGGTGCTGGCTATGCCGACAAAAAAATTAGATAAAAACGATATTATGTTGGTACAAATAGACCAGCATCCACGATTTGCTTATGACCCATATCCTGTAAGCCAGTCAGGCCAACAACTGGATTTAACACAAAGTAAAATAGTTTTGGAATCGGAGAGGGAGACCTTATTCTTTGACAAAATCTCTCCCCAACTAAGAGAGCATGCCCGTGCATGGATTTCTTATGCTTGTCATATCTACTCTAACTATGCTCTTTTCTCACATCAACATTGCTGGCGATTACTAAACATCCCTGACGATATTGCAGCAGAAGACATCGCTGAAAAGATGCAAGAGATCTACAGAGAACTTATGAGTTCTGAACGTAGTGCGAGCACTAAATCTATTTTAAGAATGATGTATAAATGGTGCGTTGAAGAAGGTCACCCATACTTTGACGAAGACTTTTATGATTACTACCTAGCCAATATAAAGTTTGGTACAGACGAAGGTAAAGGTCTTGATGTCATTATGGAAATCCCTGACCGTGGCCCACTCACGATCAAGGAAGAACGCATCTTCATCTCCACATTAAACGCCATTTCCCCAGAAACACTAACCACGCATGCATTACAGGGATTGGTGTCACTGAAATGCGCGCAGGTTCTGGGCATGAGAAATATTCAAGTGATGAGGCTGAAGTTCTCTGACTTACAGCTCTCAGACAAAGGTGCATATACACTAAACGTTTTGAGGGCAAAACAAAGAGGGCAGGCCAATAATAATGTATATAAAATTCGCCCCATAACAAAAACACTTGCAAGACTACTATCATTAATGAAAGCACGTTACGAAGATATACTAGGTACAAAAATTACTGATGATTGGCCTGTTATCTCAGAGTACTATAGTGTTAGAGATGAATTAGTTAAGCAGCAAGTAAAGATAACAAAGATGACATACATCACCAATCTGTTCAGAATGGTTGTTGGATTGGACTTCAAGGTAACAAACCGTAGACTTCGTAAAACCTTCTGCTCACGGTTAATCGCCAAAGGCACTCCTATGTCTGTTGTTGCTGAACTAATGGATCATAGTGATTTACAACAACTAGAAGTTTATTATAGACAATCGCATACTGTTGCCAAAAAACTAGATGATGTACTGCGAAGTGAGGCCATGGATATACTCGATGCATTTGCAGGTAAAGTTGTCACGCCTGATAATGCCTCTAAGCGAGGACAAGGTATTTTCGCGCCATCGAAAAATCTAAATCTTGTTCAAATTGGTAGCTGCGGTAGCGCTACCCCATGCTCTCTGCAACCCCCGCTTTCTTGTTACAACTGCTCTTCTCTAGAGGCTTTTGAAGATGTTGATCATAAGGCAATTGTAGATACGATGGTAGAAGAAGTAAAAACAGCATTTGGTGATGCACACGCCATAAATATTCTTCAACATAAAAACTTTTTAGCTGCTCGCAAGTTTGCTGACATGTTTGACAAGGGTGAACTATGAATACCAGTCTACAATTATTACCATCAATTGGTGTAGATGCTGATAGCAATCTGGCACAATTAGTTCACTTTTACAAAAAAAACACTCCCTTTGCAACATTAGAAGGTTGGGAATGGGATGCCCTTAGCTGGGATGCTAAAGGTATTTGTAAGACTCAAGCTAGCAAAGCTGGATACAATATATCCATCAATTTCAATCGAGATAATAATCTCGGCAAAAGAGTTAAGTCATCACGCGATGACATGAAGCCATTTCACAACCTGGATTTATCTGATATAGCAAAATGTCATATTTCAGCCTTGCAAATTGAGAAGTCAAAAGATGTAGGAACACTCAATTTTTATATTCTTGCATATCGGTATTTAGATAATGTGATGCTAAAAAGAAATATTACAGCAAGCACTCTGACTACTTATGACTTCAAAGTCGCAGAGGCGGAAGCACACGATAAAATAGAAGGTTCTACCTTTTACCGTGTTGGTCAGAGACTTGAATCCATTGCGAAATTCATTAACCAGAAGCGACTCTCCATCCAAAAAATTGTATTCAAAAAGTCATCTAAACGCGGAGAAACCCATACCCCTAGTGATACAAGAATCGATTTTGAGTCAACTACCAAACGGCATGAGAAGCTACCTACCCATGAAAGCCTGATTGCAGTAGCAGCAATTTCTAACTCGAATCTAGAAGGTGATGATGCACTGTTTCAGTGCTATGGTAGAAATCATGTTTACAACAGGTCTGCGATTTGATGAGGTGATCTGCCTGGATGTCGACTGCTTACAGGTTAGGGAGATTGAGGAGCAAAACGTCTTCACAGGTGAAATGGAAATATTATCCATTCATGAGATCCGCTACCGAGCCAAAAAAGGTGCTGGATATCAAACCAAACCAATCTCCTTAAGCATGTTGCCAATCCTAAAGAAAGGTCTGACTAGCGCCCTTGAAATATTAGCACCTGTACGTGACACGATTAAATGCGTTGCTAATGGGAAATACGACTTCTTCCCAATTATCACTGAAGATTGTGAGTTGTTTGTCACTGATATTTGGGAAAGATTAAACTGGTCATCACGTCCAAATCTCACATCCTACCTAAAGAAAAGAAATATCAACCTGACGAATAAACGGAATCCAAACACAGGTAAAATTGCGGTCGCATTCCACCCATCCGACTTAAAGGGAAAGGCATTTTCATTAGCACAGGAGTCTATAGATCAGTTATGGAAACAGACTTCAGAGTTAACTGTGGCTGATTCCCTAGATAAACTAATATTTGTTACCCAACATCAGCAACATCATTCTGAGAAGAGAGCTGAGCCATGGGAATTCACAATGATAACGTATACTCAAATATCAGACTATATTGCTGGCCGTCCTGAATATGGTATAAAGAATGTATTTGAACGCAAAAACCTGTGCTATCAAGGTGAACAGATCCGGCTGACATCACATCAATTCCGTCACTTTCTAGACACTATGCTAGAGCTCTCAGATTCAGTAACCCCTATAGAGGTTGCTCGATACTTTGGGCGAAAGTATACTCTAGACAATGTAGCCTATGACCACACTAATCCAGCTAAAAGAGTCATGGATAACGCAGACATACTCTTTGCCGCCTCAAATATAACACCAGAGCAAGCAAAAGAGGCATCCGTGATCTTTACACTGGTTGACCGTGATGAGGTTCTTGAAACGATAGAAGACATTGGTACAACACTCATCACTGCAATTGGCTTATGCAAACATGACTATAGTGACTCTCCATGTGGAAAATACTATGCATGCGTCCGTGGATGCTCTGAGTATTATCGTATAAAAGGAAATCAGGAAGAGATCATCCATTTACAAAAACTTCAAGCTGAACAAGAAACTCGAATTCAACATGTTAAAGCAGCAGTTGACGCTGAATATCATGGTTCCAATAACTGGCTACGCTCTAATGAAGAACTATTAAATGGTTGTCGTATAGCCCTCGCCATTGAGCAGGATAATTCAATTTCAGATGGTGAATTAGTGCAAGTTTTCCCTAATGGTAATAATGGGTGCGTTGCAATATGAAAAAAGAACAGAAACAAATTACAGCGGCACTAGAACAAGACTTCTGCAAACTCATCGTAATCCTAGCTGCCCGCAGTGGGAAGAATAAGGTCACCTGGAAAGAGCTAGAACAAGAGACAGGGTTTACTCGGCAAGCATTATCCAAAAAAGAAGCTATTGTTAAGGCTTATAAAGAAGCCAATCAAAGTAGCAACATATTAGAAGATATCGGCAGGCGTGCAGAAGAAACCCAATCAAAGCTTGATAAAATAAAAGAGGAAAATATCAAGTTAAAAAAACTATTGGCTGACTATGATGAGACTTTTGTTCGCTGGTTCGCCAATGCAACAAGTCGTGGTATGTCCATTGAGGAGTTGGAAGCACCGCTCCCACACTCTATGAAGACAAAAGCCAGATTGAAAGATCTTAAACAATGAATAGAGCATTCAGTATTAACCATGAGCTGGAAGATTTCGATCTTGATAAAATGCATGCCAAGGCGCGTGAAAATCTAGTTAAGGTGGCTAATTTAGTCGGGCCACTTGACCTTGCTGAATGGCAAAACTTCATAGAAAATGGCAGTTTAAATGCAACTGCAATAATAAAAGAGATTGGCATATCTCGCTCTAGCTATTACCAAAATAAATACATTGTTGCGTACCTTAAAAATAAGGCTCAATGGCTAGCTGAGCAGAATACCTTGCAGGAACTTCCCTACCAGGCTAGGGATACTTCAAAAGCACCCGCAAAGCGATACAGCCCGCAAGAAAAGATCATTCAAGAGAAAGATAAAATGATTCGCCAATTACAGCTACGGGTTGCAGAACTTGAATCTCATTTAGAAGGCTTAAAGCAAGAATATAAATCTCTTCAATCAAATTCACATCGAGAACAGGATCGTATGGAATTGCTAGAAATATTTAAGCGGGTGCCTAGATGAATGACTTCGAGCAAGAGAAGTTTTTTCGCATCACGAGACCACCATATTCATCCAGAAAAGGTCGCTCATTTCATGCTGTGCAGATAGATCCTGACACTCTACGTAATTGCAATTACAAGCGCAATTACATCATTCACATAATTGAAAATAACAGTGATCGCCTGTCACTAATATTAGCGAAGGGTGCATTGGTTAAATTAGCTGTCAAAAAGCAGTATAGTAGACGTGTAGAGCACGGAGGCATTCTCACTGTAATCACCCCTCAATACCTAGATCTAATTAGGCCATCAGGGGAGCAAATCGTAATCATGTTAGGCAGTCACGCCAGATTTAAAGGTGTTGGCCCAGTAAAAGCCCGTACATTATGGTCTACATTTGGTGAGTCCTTATTTGAAATCTTGGACAATGGTGATATTGTAAGCCTGCGTAAGATATTAAGTGAAAACACCGCAAAAAATACTATCGATGCATGGCGTAGCTATATAAATATTGATGCTATGCGTTTCTGCAATGCACATTTGGGATTATCAGTATCCACCTCATTTTTGGTATCAGATTATTATCAACAGGAAACCATAAGTAAGGTAAGCGAAGACCCTTACCGATTATTAGCGTTTGGTGTTGATTTTAATGAATGTGATCGAATCTCAGTGGCTCTAGGCTTTCAATTGGATGCTCCTATTAGGCTCGCAGCAGCAGCCGAGGAGGCATTGTACTGTCACCTTTCTAGCGGGAGTACATTAGCAACACGATATGATCTAGACATATGGCTGAAACAGCTCTTACATATCCCCAATAATCAAGAGAAAACAGAGTGCTATGTTAATCAAGCATTCGCACTCGCCACATCGTGTGAAAATATCCTTGATGTTGGTGACAATGAATTACAGAGCGCTGGTGCTTTCACCATGGAAGCATATGTTGCTCAGCGATTGGTGAACCTCATCACAAACCCAAGTAAATTATCCATCGATGAAAAAAGGATAAACTTTTATATCAATCAATACGAAAGTAAAAAGTGTTTTAACTTAAACTCTCTTCAAAAAGAAGCTATCTTTGGGGCTATAAAACATCGCTTTTTAATTATTAATGGTGGTGCAGGTGTAGGTAAAACTACATTATTAGATGCGCTTTATTCAGTGTTTCATAAGTTAGATATAATACCAGTACAAGTCGCACTTGCAGGCAAAGCAGCAAAAAGGATGGCAGAGGCAACAAATCAAGAGGCTCATACTATCGCAAGATTTATTAAAAACTTCAATGCTAATAATTATGAAGGCAGACAACTTGTTATTGTTGTCGATGAAAGCTCAATGGTAGACTTGCCTAGTATGTACCGCCTATTGAGATGTGTTCCTAATTCTGCACATGTAATCATGTTAGGCGATATTGGGCAGCTTCCACCTGTAGATTTCGGTCTTGTTTTCCATGAACTAGTGCCAATGCACGATATTCCAAAAATCACATTAACAGAGGTTCGTCGACAAGATAAACACTCAAACATCCCTGCTATTTCAGCTTCTATCCGTAATGGTATTCTTCCAACATTTAGCTACGATGATGTCGTCCATATTGATATCAATGGAGCCAATGCAATTCAAAAGAGAGCAGTCTCAATATATGTAGAAAAACCTGATGAAACACAAATAATTTGCGCTACAACCAAAATGGTTAATGATATAAATAAACGCTGCGTAGCATTGAATAACAGTAAACCATTAAAGGTATTTATAGAAGAAGCAAATCACTATTTAGATACTGAGTTTAAACTACATGACAAAGTAATGTGTTGCTCCAACCTTTATGATCATGACCTGATGAATGGTTCCATAGGAACCATTTGCCAAGTTTACAACGTAATGAAAATTATAAATAATGATGACAACGATGAGCCTTTGTCTAGCTTTGGCAAGATTCTATGGGATGACGGCATAGAACGAGAGATCTCTTTGGAGATAATCAATGCCCTTCGCCACGCTTATGCTATGACGATTCACAAGAGTCAGGGTTCACAGTTTAAGCAAGTCATCATTGTTCTGGATAAGGCCCCAAATATTGATCGAACAATGTGTTATACCGCGATTACACGAGCCGTAGAAAAGGTCTACTTGATCGGGCCTCTGAATATTCTGAGCCAAGCACTAACACATGAGTCAGCGAGCAAACGAAATGTTGATCTTGGACATAAGGTTAAAGCGTTGCTAATACAAGCAATGGCTGATTCTCCTTTAGATGCTGATAGATAACGGCTTGAAATTACTAGCCCTTTGATTCTGAGACACGTCTATCGAGGCGTTGTTTCCCAAATAAACCATCAAGCAGCAACTGCCCCAGCCCCTGGTGACCGCTACACTCGGGGCTTTCTGACAGGTAGACCAAGGGTATTCAGCTTGTTTATGGCGCTAACATACGCCATGACTTCTCCCACTTGGCCGTTGTAGTTACGCAGACTGATTTTCCCCGCCAGCAATTGCTTGAGCCGATACATCGCCGTCTCTGCCAGCGAGCGACGGTGATACTCCGATATCTTCTTCCAGTGCGCCAGCCCTTTCTTGCGCATCACCAGCACGGCCTCATTTCTTGGATGCCCCTTTTTCCATAACCCCGCGCTCTTACGAGGCGGGATACAGGCTGTCGCCCCTTTGCGCGAGATAAGCTGATGGCTGGCTTTGCTGTCATAGGCACCATCCGCATAAACATGTCCCAGCTTACGCCGCAGAGGGTTGAGCAAGGTGGGCAACACCTCGGCATCATGGACATTTTCCAGTGAGACTTCCGCCGCCACGATATCGTGGGTCACCGGGTCTACCGCCAGATGCAACTTGCGCCACACTCGCCGCTTCTCCGAACCGTGTTTTCTGACCTTCCACTCGCCTTCCCCAAACACCTTCAGCCCGGTTGAGTCGATAACCAAGTCGGTAATACGTTCCTTTGGGGGCTGTCGATAAGCCACAGTCACCGAGCGTGCTCGCTTGCTGACGCAGCTATAGTCCGGTGCGCACAACGGTACATTCATCAACTCGAACAGGGAGTCTAGTAGTCCCTGAGTGGCCCGCAGAGTGAGGTTGAAAATCCCCTTGAGCATCAGGAAGGTACAGATGGTCTGGTCGGTGTAAAGCTGGCTGCGACCTCGGCGCCCATGATGGTCGTGGTGAAACCAGCTGTTCATGGCTTCGGCATCAACCCAGAAGGTGAGTGAACCACGGTTAATCAAAGACTTGTTGTATGTAGGCCAGTTGGTGATGGGGTGAAGCGACGTGCCCATGATGCAAACTTGAAGAGGATGGTGGTGATCAGATCTCCGAGTCCTCAGTAAGTTCCCTTCAAACTGCATCGATTTAGGCAACAACGCCGTCTATCGATTCTGGCCGTTCATCAAGAGGCACTTCTAAACGCAATCAACCCCCTCAAAAGCCTCTCCACGGCCTCCAGCCTGCCCCGCAAATCGCGACTTTCTGCAACGGTATTGCTGATGGCACTTTCAATCGCTGGATCCAATATGGAGAAGTCCACTCTTAATTGCTGGTACTCAGCGAGCATTGAATCACATTCCTGCAACCCCTTACGGTAGTGCTGTGCTCTCGCGATCAGTCCTTCCAGAACGGATTCATACGTTTCCGGCTCACGCTCTTTACCCGATTCCGTTACAAGCGCATCCGGCCCAATAAATTCCTCTTTGAAATGCACTTCATCGAACTTGGGAGTCCTGATGAAATGAGAAAAGCGTCTCCCATCATCAACGTTCTTCCTTTTTAGAAGTCCCTGATTTACGAGCTTGATCAGATGCCGATAAATGAAGGTATAACGCCGCTTACGTATCTGCGATTCTGCTTTGTCACCAAAAATGGCATTTACAAATCCTATCGCAGTGAAGTCATCCATCTGCCATCGAATGAGTGCGGTGTAGAGCGCGGTTGGTAACCACACGGTCTGGGAGCTCATAAGCAATCCTGGGCCTCGAACGAAAACATTTAGTGGAAATCTAAACTCGGTTGCGGATTATAATCCGTGGTCGTTAGCCAGACAACCAGAGATAGTGCTCGCCAGCGAGAGGCGAGACATGCAAGAGCTAGCAAAAAAATTTGGTGATGCTGTACGTGATAGACGGCTTCAATTGGGCGTATCGCAAGATGCACTCGCATATGCGGCCGAAATTGATAGAAGCTACGTAGGACGAATTGAGCGTGGTGAGGTCAATATCACCCTGGAGAAAGCTTATCGCCTTGCCAGGGTACTGGGGTGTGACATTCGCGATCTGCTGCCATAGATATATTTGCCAAATAATTATCTCTTCACCCAGATAAAACTAAATTTCCCTATAATTATTCACAGTGATGGCATAGCGAGTACCATCAGGCATATGAATGAGCAGACCAGACGGCATCTGCTTGTGCGTGGCTTTATGCAGCGCAAGCTGCAAGCTCACATGAACCATTCGAAACGAAAACGAGCTCCCGCCTTGTCTATCTACTGATTGCTGTAGCGCCACCCAGCAGCAATAAATCCAGTTTTTCATCAGCTCCGGTCTGAGATGTTCAGCCTGTATCTCCATCCTCATTACCAGCTCTGCTGGTCTGCTGCATGTGTTATATTCGGCTCAAACATTGAGCCGAATGATGGGCTGGGTCGGCTCATTATTGAGACCCTAGCACGTTGGATGAGGAAATAATGGAACCATTTTGGATTTGGCAACAAGCTGATTGGCCCCATTTTCGTTGGCAGGATAGCGAGATATTGCCCAGATTACGGCAGGTTCAACGCAGGCAGGGAATTCTAATCGGTAGTCATTCCAGGTTGGGGAACCCCGACCAAAAGTTGGACACGTTATTGGCTAACATCATCGCCTCGTCCGCTATCGAAGGCGAACGTCTCAATGCCCAATCCGTGCGATCTTCCCTGGCTAGGCGGTTAGGGAGCTCACAAACTCAGTCCTATCCAGTATCAGAGCGCTCAGAGGGGCTCGCGGCCATGATGCTGGATGCCATCGACAACCATGAACAACCACTGACAATTGAACGACTTTACCAATGGCATCGTTGGCTGTTCCCTGTCAACGAATGGTCGGTACAGCCAATGAACGTAGGGCAGTTGCGAGGAGATAAGCCGATGCAGGTTGTCTCTGGGCGTGTTGATCGCCCCATCGTGCATTTTGAGGCACCACCCAGAGCGGCCCTTGACGATCAACTGGCCGAGTTCATCCCCTGGTTTAACCAGACTCGGCATGACCCCACGATTGATCCCCTGCTTCGTGCGGCGATTTGCCATCTCTGGTTCGTGACCCTGCATCCCGTTGATGATGGTAATGGGCGGCTCACGCGGGCATTGACCGATCTCGCGCTGTCACAGGCTGACAGCCACAGCATCCGGCTGTATGCCATGTCAGTTGCGATTCTAGAGCTGCGGGGTGACTACTATCGAGCGCTTGAGTCAGCGCAGAGGGGCTCGCTAGATATTACCTCCTGGCTATGTTGGTTCCTCGACACACTGGATTACTCCATAGAGCTGGCGTTACAGGTTATTGACCGTTCTCTTGCCAAAAAACATTTCTGGTTGCAGCACTGTCATGATGGTCTGAGTCCAGAGCAAACCAAGGTTATTAACCGTTTATTGGATGGCGGCCAACAAGGTTTTGAAAATGGCATCAACGCCAACCAATATCAAAAAGTCGCCGGAGTCAGCAAGGCGACGGCTACACGCCATCTGGCCGAATTGGTGGGTAGGGGGTGCATTGAGAAATTACCTGGTGGCGGACGCAATACACGCTATCAGATCCGCTCGCACACCGAGGGAGTTTGAAAAAGCATCGCCATGGGGTGTTATTTTTATTTGGTAGATAAAATCTGCGATTAACGTACCAATGACGATCTTTAGTTAAATATTGACACCATGATGAGTGCCGTCCGGCATATGAACGAATAAACTCAACCGACAGTCATGGCTCTCAACTGATTTTTTGAGCGACAACAAACCATCGAGAACATCGGGATCTATTTCAGGAACATCACCTGTCCCGAGACTTGAAAGCAGTCTGGTCACACTGAGACGTACCAGTTGCTCTTCGGCCAGCACCTTGGCTTTCTGGACTACCTCGGGTGATTCAGATGCGATGATATCCTCTAATGTCCTCCCCATACGGTGCTCCTACTACAGATAGAATTAAAGGCCCACGCCGAGCTGGCATGGGCTCTCAGCACTAGATCAAGAACTCTTCCAATGCTCGACCACTCGCCACAGCTTCCGCAATGGCCTTAGGCATGCGCCCCTGACCAGTCCAGGTCTTCTCCTGACCATCCTCAATGTACTTGTATTTTGCAGGACGAGGAGCACGTTTGGCTTTGACTGAACCGTCAGATTTCACCGGAGCCGCAGTACCAACCAGCTCACTCGGATCTATGCCAGCGTCTTTCAGCAGCTCGGCAAACTCAGCCAGTTTTTGCAGGCGTTCAGCGGACTCTTCTCTCAATTTGCTCTCTTGCTGCTCACGTTCGGCATAGATTTCGTCAAATTTGTCTTTAGCCTCGACCAACTGCTCAAATGACAACTCACGCAATGCAGCTCGCAGACTACGGATATTCAACAAAGTTTTCAAAAAATCGTTCATTTTTATCCTCATGTATCACATTTTTATATCAGTGAAATTATCTCTCAACCCAAGCATTAGCACCACTGTTTTTGGCACCAAGACGATTAGATAAATAGCATTATTCAAAAAGACGTGAGCGAAATCGCGTTCGAATCTGTTTAGTGGCCTAGCTCCAATCTGCTATGAAACTATGTAGCTAAAAATTAAATCCAAGTGGTAGTGAGCGTTGAGACCACCTCACCAGATGAGCCGATGAACGATCTTGATCGGCTCACGAAATGAGCCGATTGAAAAATATCATTGGCTCACAGAATGAGTCGATGATAAGAGATTTTATCTCCACACAAACTAGAGTATGGGAGCATATTACTCATATTATTTCCCTATTAGAATAATCACGCCCAAATGTGTCTGGGTTTGCAGCCTCATAGTCATCGTCAAACATATGTTCCCCGCGATGCATCTCCCTCATTGTTGCGAGTGTACCGAAAAAGCACATTTCACACAGATGCACCAGATAACGCTCACCATCGTGACGGGAACCATAGCCAAAATCCGCCGATAACGAACCGTATTGGTTGGTTCCAAAATTCGTTTTTGTACTACGACCACAGACATCACAGAGAATGTCAATAACCTGCTCTGTTGGCACAATCCCTTTTACGAGCATGCTAAGCCCCTTAAGTAATAAGTTATGAAATCTATAATATTCTTCTGTGGTGGATATAGGAATAACCTGCGCAGGTTACATATCACAGATGTCACCTGTATTGAAAAATTATTTGAAATTTTGCTTTTGGATATCTTTGCACTCAAATTTTGGAGGTGTTTTCCAACCTGTAACGCGCCCGCTGCGTTTGTTGATCCTGCGGTATTCATTACCCAACAGGATTTCCCATTCAGAGCCGTTCTCCGATAGAACCTGTAAAGTAGTCCCCAGCTCAATGCCTAAACCTGGTTCAGTACAGACCAACTCGGTCATCAGCCCTCCTCAATGCAGGGGCATTTGGTTATTAATTTTCCACTCAAAACGACAGTTTGGGGTAGGATAGCTCATGAGAGGTCGTGTTTGTACAATGAGGAGTGCTACATGATGCCCTATGCAACCTATCATCCTAGTAGTGACGCAGTTACTCCGAACCGTCTCCTAGAAGGTCTTGGTATTCCTCGTGACCCACTAGGAGCACATCAATGGATCGTGGCTGGCGTAGCACCGGACATACTCTATCGGCTCGCGGAATTGATGAAGACTGATGTGGGGATGGTTTGCCAGTGGGCTGGTATTAGCCGGAGTACACTGGCCCGCAAGCTGCGGATTACAGCCCACCTATCAATATCTCAGGGTGCCAGGGTATACGGAGTTGCACAGGCCCTCGATGCGGCACTCGTCTTCCACAGGAACGATACCGTCAAGACACTGTCGTGGTTAAACCGCACCGCCTGGGGCCTCGGTGGCGTAGCCCCAGCTAAGTTGTTGGTTACACCAATGGGGGTTCAGGCTGTTGTCGATCTAGTGGGACGGATTCGGCATGGGGTGTGCCTATAAAACGAAGAGTGATACTGGCTATTATGTGATGGATTACTACAACTGGCGGTGCCCACAACATCACAATGATGGGATACCGCCCTCAGAATCAGAGTATCGCTCGAACCAAGTGTCCGGATTTAGTTGACCACTACAGTAGTGTCCACACCAATATAAGGAGAGTCAAAATTTGTGAAATTGCCCTCCTGTGCTAGAGGCCTGAGTATACATTATTTAGCCGATGTGTTCTTTGTGCGTGAGTTTTAACCCAATAACTCCTAAGATTATAATAAAAACAAAGATTAACTTTTGTATGCTCAATGGCTCATTAAAAGAAAAATAGCCTAAAAATACTGTTCCAACGGTACCTATCCCGACCCATATAGGATATATTAAACTGATAGGCAACCTCTTGCTCGCTAAAGTGAGAGAGCCCATGCTGATTAACATAAACAACAAAAACACTAAGCTTGGATATATTAAAGTCAGGCCATTAGATTTTTTCATGTAGTAAGCCCATATCACTTCACTAATACCGGCCACAATAAGGTAAAACCAACTAGTTCGGTAGTTCATGATAATTTCAACCCTATTACACCGACGCAAACCATTGAGCACAAGAAAAACTTAACCGTAGACAGTCTTTCATTAAACATTAAAACACCTAAAGTAACTGCACCTACAGAGCCTATGCCAACCCAAACGGGGTATGCAATACTGATCTCTATGCTCCTTAGGGACAAAGCCAAAAAAATAGTACTCAGAACATTAAACATTAAAAACAATGTTGTTTCTTTGGGCTTTGAGAAACCATCACATTTTTTCATGTAATACACCCATAAAACCTCACACACCCCAGCAACAACTAAAATACACCAAGGACAATTAATTTTCGATAATAATTCAGATAGTAATTCATCAGGCAGCATTATAAAATATCCTTGCTTAGCTTACTCGCTTAAGTTTGATATGACAGAATTAAATAGAAGGACAAGAGTTATCACTAACTCACCACAATAAAAATGGTAGCTTTGTTTTTGGTTGGTGTGGTCTACTTAGAGATCATCAACAAGCAACATCTATCGTCGGTAGACTTGAAGTGGCATATGTTGAAAGTCTCAACTCTAAGCTATTCATACCATGTCACCACATTAACAAAGAAAGCAAAAGAGGCAAAAGAAAAAAAATAATGAATTATAATTAATTTTATTTTCTTGTTTTTTTTTTGGTTTTTTACTAAACTCTTAAGTATCAATACAAGAGTATTTTAGTGTATTGGGTGGAGGATCCGAATAAAATGAGCGTGAATATATATTTCGATCTAACTTCAGGCCGGATATTCTCAAACAGCACTGAGGTAGGACGGTTGAATTATAGTGAGAGACTTGTTTTTGAACTTCTTGTTAAAGAGAAAAACAAGATTGTTCCGAAAGATGACTTGCTGGCAGCCGGTTGGCCAGGCCGAGTGGTAGTGCCCAACTCTCTCAACATTGCTATTAAAAGCATAAGAGGAACACTGGAAAGGGCTGGGGTCCACAGCGAACCAGAAACCATACCTAAAATGGGTTATAAATTAAGCGCAGATATTATCTTTATCAACAGTGAGTTAGAGATCCCACAAAAAGGGCCAACTCATTCAAAAAATGAATCTGATGATTCATACAATGGAAAAAGCAGCGAACACTTAACAACTAGACAAAACTATAGTGAAAATATTTTATATCTAAAAATGTTACACTCTTTAGAATCTTTTTTTAGACGAGCATACTGCTTTGCTTATAAACATATATATTATTTTTATGTTTCAACCATCTTTATATTATCTGTAGCGTTATATTTAACAAGGATTATAGCTGAACCTGAAATTCATTGTGTAGAGTATGAGAAGTCTAGATTTTGTGGTTCGCACACAATTAATAAAAATGACATCCCTGGTGAAATTTTGAACAGCGATACAGGGGAGACTTATTGGTTTACGGAGCGTGATAATGAATTCACTTTTTTTAAAGCTTCTTAAATGGTTGTGGCCAGCATTATTTTTAATCCCTAGCACATACCCATTTATTAATGGCATAGGGTGTAAGTTTACTTTCATACATGATGGGAAGTATAATCTGCAAGAGGGTGTTTGTAAGGCAGGAATTCTTGATGTTTATATAAAGAACAAGATTGATGGGTCTGTATTTTTGAAGCGATTTATTTGGGGGGCTTCAAAAAGCCATATATACACCTACAACATAAAACAACAAGAAATAAAAGCACCAAATGATCACGCTATAGACAGAATAAACATATTATATGATACCTCAAGGCTCATTTCGGGATATAAAGTCAAAGTAGGAGATACTGGAGATACAGGGGGTACATATTTGACCTTTTATGATCAACCTATTGAAATAATTTATGTCAGTAGAGTCAAGGGGAGAATGGGGGCGATAAATAGATAGCTCGTGCCGTTCAATAAATAGCAAATTATATTCAATTGGTGAGACAAGAATAATCAAATTTCTTAATTATGATGTGTAAATATATAAGTATAATTTGTGTTGAGATAGACATCATCTGACTGTTTGCCTGCGTTGTGGCGTTAATGGAATGGTCGCCCCTCCCCAAAACGGCATCTTAGTGCCAAAGTGGCGAATGTAAGTTCCCACTGATGAGAGAGGCGATCACCATGAAGAACGCGGCTATCGATATCGATCTGGCAAACATCTCTTCCAATTACATGGCGTTGATCAACATGGCAAGGCGGTCATCAAGCGACAGTTTAAGCGGGAGCAGATGCTCTCATTCTTTAGCAATCATCCTCTAAGTCTGATCGGCATTGGAGGACTCGATCGTTCGCTGGCATAAGGACAGTGTCGCCAGCCAAACCTTAGCCCAGCTGCCAAGTATAAGTCCTATGAACAACTCGATCTCGTTAGATCCTTGTCCAAAGCGAGTTTGCCCCATCTCGGTCTGACCTCTCTAGCCATCACTTCATACAGCCTGAACAATCGCTGGTACTATCTGCTGGGCTTCCCTTGGGTCTGTCTCGCTTATTGCCGAGGGCAATATTCTTGGCTTTTGGTCAAGAGCGCCTAGACCGTGCGGGCATTCTTGTTGGCCAACGCCACAGCCGCAATATTGCTATTCCTACGCCCTAATAACCCGCTTGCCCAGCACGAGACGATATCGTGTTTACGCCTTAGTGACTGCAAAACTGCCCTGGCAACGTGGATTAGCAAGGATCTCAAATAGGTTTCGCCCCGTTTACTGATCCCCAGCAAGGTTTACTTACCGCCGCTCGAGTGCTGGCGTCGCACCAATCCGCTCCAAGCGACCAGTTGCCTGCTATTTTCGAAATTGTTGGCATTGCCAATTGTCGCAACTACGCACTGGCAGTGATGGGTTCGATGCCGGGGATCATACAGATGCATTGGGACAAGGCGTTCTGCTTATGACATTGCTCGATTTGCTTGTCGAGTGTCACTGTTATCTTGAACAGGTGGTCCAGATAATCCTGTAGCAGGCTCAACTGTTGACGGAACAAGGCTGGCAACCGGTTATCGGCATCCTCCAGTATGTCGTGTGACTTGCGCAGTATTTGCGTGATGCCTTGGAGGATTATGATTGCAAACTCCCCTCGTAATCCCCGGCGCAGATTGGTCTGATCTGTAGTGGTCTAATCATCCCGGACACCATTTTAGGTGGTACAGTCGCCACCATGACCTGAGGTGTTCAATGACAAGATTACGTCGCTCATTTACTGCCGAATTCAAACTCGAAGCCGCATCCCTGGTGCTCGACCAAGGATATTCTGTCCCTGAAGCCAGTCGTTCACTGGATGTCGGTGAAACCGTACTTCGCCGCTGGGTTCAGCAACTGCAATCCGAACGCAGTGGCACTACCCCCATCGGAAAAGCACTGACTCCGGAGCAGCAAAAAATTCAGGAGCTGGAAGCCCGCATCAACCGACTCGAACGTGAAAAGGACATTCTAAAAAACCGCCTCCCCGGCACTCCGTGGCCCATGGAATTAGAAACACGTCCACTACACTGATCTCACCGGACAGTGGTCGTTTGCTTTTTGGAGGCTTAGTCCCCGTCAAAAAACCTGACCCAGGGGAAGCTGCGGACCCGTGAGTGGTGGCACCTTGGTGACCCCGTTTAGGAATGTGATCGAATCCGAGTCCCCGTCCGGCACTATTTGTGATGGAGGGGTATTCATGAAAAAGCACAACACAGAACACGGTTTGCCGATCATCCATGCCCGCGCCGCGGGCATTGATATCGGTTCACGGTTCCATGTGGTTGCGGTGCCCACCGCGCTCGCCGAAGAACCAGTGCAAACCTTTCAGGCTTTCACGGCAGACCTGGAGCGTATGGCTGCTTGGTTGGTCGAGCTTGGGATCACTACCGTGGCAATGGAATCAACGGGTGTGTATTGGATACCCGTGTACGAGATCCTGGAGACCCATGGCTTACAGGTCATCTTGGCTAACGCCCGGGATGCCCGGGCCGTACCTGGGCGCAAAACTGACGTCAACGATGCGCAATGGATCCAGCGCCTGCATGCTTGCGGTCTACTGCGCGCCAGCTTCCATCCTGAGCGGGAGATCGCCGCGCTGCGCAGTTATCTGCGGCTACGTGAACGTCACCTCGATTACGCTGCGGCCCATATCCAGCACATGCAGAAGGCGCTAACTCACATGAACCTGCAATTGCAGCATGTGGTGAGTGACATCACCGGCGCCACCGGTATGCGGATCATCCGTGCCATTGTCGCAGGAGAGCGAAATGCCACGATGCTCGCCGCCATGCGCG
Organism: Aeromonas sp. R2-2; assembly: GCF_040908355.1. Classification (NCBI taxonomy): domain Bacteria; kingdom Pseudomonadati; phylum Pseudomonadota; class Gammaproteobacteria; order Aeromonadales; family Aeromonadaceae; genus Aeromonas; species Aeromonas sp. R2-2. The sequence goes on from NZ_JBFODQ010000084.1 coordinate 41,081, forward strand.
ACTTGTGCTGTCAGTCGAGCGTCGAAACCATCCAACGTGCGCTGGTTGGCAATTACCAGCCCGAGCATGTGTTTGCCTTGAGTCAGGCACTGGCCATGTATGACGCCTACCAGGCCCAGATTTCTCTCTGTGATGAGCAGATTGCCCAAAGCTTGCAACAACTCTCTCGTGGTAAGCCCCGTCCCAGCGAAGCGCTACCCAAGCCTCGCCACCGTACCCGGCAGCCGAACGCACTCAACTTGGATGTCCGCACCTTGCTCTATCAACTGGTCGGTATCGATCTGACCCAGATCCATGGCATTGGCCCTTACCTGGCACTGCGTCTGGTGGCCGAGTGTGGAACGGATCTGAGTCGCTGGCGAACGGCCCAACACTTCACCTCATGGCTGACACTGGCTCCGGGCTGCCGGATCAGTGGTGGCAAGGTACTGTCAGCTCATACTCGCAAGACCAAGAATCGAGTCACCGCCCACCTACGACTGGCAGCGGTGACCATCGGCAGAACAAATACAGCGCTGGGGGCATTCTACCGACGGTTGTCAGCGCGCATCGGCAAAGCGAAGGCGGTCACCGCCACGGCCCGCAAGATTGCGGTCTTGTTCTATAACGCCATGCGTTTTGGTATGGAATATCAGGATCCTGGCGCCGATCACTACGAGCAGCAGTACCGCGATCGGGTGGTCAAGGGATTGCACCGTCGGGCCGCCGAATTTGGTTTTACCCTACAGGCAATCGAGGGTGTTTCTTAGGAATGTATGGTCTGCTCCTTATCTGCAAGCGTGAACTGATTTCCAGAAGTCGTTTGCGTTAATGTATCCGGCCTGTCTGTGAGCCGTTTTCCGGCTCTGGCCTTGATGGGATCCGCACGTCATCGTCCTAATAAAGCTACCAGTCACGAGAGACTGCTTTTTTAGCCAGGCTGCAACGTCGTGGGGTAAACGCTTATGTCATCTGTTTTTGGCTCGCAAAACCGGGTATGAGTTCTATCAGTTAATTACCTTGCAGCAGTGCTTGACCTGCATACCCGGCGGGTCGTGGGCTGGGCGATGTCAGATAAACCAGATGCAGAGCTGGCCGTCAAAGCACTGGAGATGGCCTATCAGCAGCGGGGTTGCCCATCCGGTGTGCTGTTTCACTCTGACAGTAATAATGTCACTGTCAGTTTTCATCGCCATGCTTGCTGTTTTGCCTGACTGGTAAGATCACTGATGCAGTGAAGACTCCCCGGTTTCCTGACACTGACTCTGAACGACCAGAAATGTGTCTTTCCCTGGACCCGTCAGTTACCGGGAAGTATTTCATGCGAGGCATCTCCTCACCGATGCGCGTGACTCAAGAAGGGCCTGACGGCTTGTCTCTTTACTGTCCTGTCCAGGTTATCGTCAGGAGAAATGACGGATAGTTTCCGAAGCAGGAAATGACTTATGGCAAAGACAAAATCAGCTCAATCACCGTCCGTTGTTGGGGGCGTTGATACGCATAAAGATTTACATGTCGCGGCTGTAGTTGATCAAAACAACCGAGTTCTGGGGGATGAGTTCTTCGCGGCAACACGCCAAGGATACCGACAAATGCTGGCCTGGATGGCATCTCTTGGTACGATTGAGCGCATCGGAGTTGAATGTACTGGCTCCTATGGCGCAGGCTTGCTGCGCTACCTCCAGAGTTCAGAGATCGAGGTACTGGAGGTCACCGCACCGGATAAAATGGAACGTCGTAAACGTGGTAAAAGCGATACGATCGATGCCGAAAGTGCTGCCCACGCCGCTTTCTCCCGCATACGCACCGTCACGCCCAAAACACGTAGCGGAATGATTGAAGCGCTTCGCGTCCTGAAAATCTGCCGTAAAACAGCTGTTGCAGCCCGACGCATTGCACTACAAATGATCCAGATGAATATCGTGTCAGCTCCTGATGAGTTACGTGACCAGATCCGTCATCTCACGAGGATGCATTTGATCCGCACACTGGCCTCGTGGCGACCTGATGTTACCGCCTACCGCAATGTTCAGGATGCCTATCGTATTGCACTGAAATCACTGGCTCGAAGATATCTGGAATTACATGACGAAATAGCCGATCTGGACGTTATGATAACGTCGATTGTCGATGAGCTAGCGCCAGAGCTTATCAGGCGAAAAGCTGTAGGGTACGAATGTGCTTCTCAACTGCTGAACACTGCTGGTGATAATCCTCAGCGCCTGACCTCTGAGTCTGGTTTTGCGGCTTTATGTGGCGTCAGCCCAGTCCCCGTATCTTCCGGTAAAACAAACCGTCACAGACTGAATCGTGGTGGTGATCGTGCCGCCAATAATGCTCTGCATATTATCGCTATAGGGCGATTGCGCACCGGTACGAAAACACAAGAATATGTAGCCAAACGGGTAGCTGATGGTCACTCAAAAATGGAAGCGCTACGTTGCCTAAAACGTTATATCTCGCGTGAAGTCTATAGGTTGTTACGCAATCAAAACCGGTTGATCAACAGCACTCAAATAACGACTTGACTCTTAGAAGGGCGTCTAGGGTAGCCAATATGGTAGTGACGACTGGCAGCGTTTCTGACGGGCCAACAACCTGGCAACAAGTATGAACCGACGTGGCAACTGCTGGGATACTGCCCCGATGGAGCGACTATTCAGGAGCTTGAAGTCAGAGTGGCTCCCGGCTATGGGATATATGAGCTTGTGAGAGGCGAAGCGGGATATCAGTTACTACCTGATGGATTACTACAACTGGCGGCGTCCACATTGCCAAAATGACGGGATACCGCCAGCAGAAGCCGAAGAACGGCCTAACCAAGTGCCTGGATGTAGTTGCCCACAACAAAAAGACCCTGGAGATGCCCCAGGGTCATATTGCTGAATAATTAGGGTTCAAGCACGATGGAACTCAAAAAACCATTGGTAGAATACTCAACCTCCTTCTCTGCGCTGGTTATTCTAGTCGTGACGTTCTCTCTCTTGTCGCTCTCTTGATAACGAACCTTCAAAGTCAAGGGCTTGCCCACATCCTTTTGCTGGATAACATAGGAAGGCAAAACCCCTGGCGTCACCACAGGAATAAACGGCCCACCATTCCAGGATGCGGAGGTGACATCTTGCATGCCTGGTGAAAGAGTAAAGCCAGTGTAGGTGGCATCAATTTGGCTTCCGACAAACAATTGAGCCCCAGATGAGGTGAAGTTAATCCTCGGATTGACAATAGAACGTATCGCGTGCGTGTCGTAGCAATATCCGAGCCCTGCTGGACCAAGACCAAGGTCTGCTGTTGTCACTGTCACTTTATCACCTTTAATGCCAAGGTTATTTATGGGCTCAAAAGTCATAGATACAAGCCAATTTAGATAGCAAGGAATAGTCAAAATGCCCTGCCCAAGCTTAGATGAACCTGCCGCAAGCCGCTCACCAGTGAAGATATTTTTGCGCTCGTAATAGACCACACTATTGTCCCCCAGCCCGCCACCGTTGGGCATGAAGGTATAGTAGGCTGTGCCATGAAAATACTTCATATATGCACGTTTCTCGAGAGTTATGGCTACGGGGATAATCGGCTTTGCAGATGGATTAACCGCAGGCGCAACACCTGGCACTATCGGTGTTGGGCCGGAACTTGCAACTGTTGTAGCAGTCCCCCCCTCATTATTCATGCCCAAGACAAGCAACTCAATGCGCTTACCAATCATGGATTGAGGTACCCGATAACGCCCTATCTTGCCAGTGGTGGATGTGCCAGGCGGGTAATTGGCACGCTGGCCATAGGTGTTAATCCAGGATAATTTTTCGGTATTACTATCAGCACGGAATTCGCGCCAGGCATACGTTGTGTTCGGGCCATCACTGTATAAGGCATCAGTAAAGAGATAGCCTCCATCAAGCAACTCGCCAGCAGCCAGCTTGGCATAGGTGATCTTCACATCACTCACAACGGGCCTGTTATTTGGGTCAGGTATGAAAATAGTCGCAAAGTTATTCGTATTGAATTTTTTTCCGCTCACACCCAGGCCGTTGACTGGGGTTATCACAAAACGGGGGCGGCCGTAAACGCCAGCAGGGATGGACTGTGATGGGATCACCCCATTGGCGGTTTTGCCGCTCCTAACAAGGGTATTGTCCAAATAAAAATCATACGTGGAGTTGTCCCCGTCAGCACCACCTGCACGGTCAAAGACATAGGTGGTAGCTGGAACCACCCCCCCCACAAGCCCGGTAGTGGGGGGAGAGTGACTTGCAATCAACGGCGGCAAGTTGGGGTTGTAGATATAGGAGTCGATGGGCGTGGTCACTATGCTGCCGATGCCACCGTAGTGGCTCTGTGGCTGAATGCTGAGCTCCAACTTTTTTCCGGCATAGCCAGCAAGCGAGAAGTCAGGAACAGTGCCCCCGCTGGTGTTGGCACCAGCGCCATTTTGCAGCAGGGTGGCTGATTGTCCTAGTGGGCCGTATGAGTAGATGGAGGTGTCATTGCCGACCCCTTCCCAAGTGTATGTGGCAGCCAAGTTGTTGGCCTCAACAAACAGGCCATCAGCCTCCTTGACCTTCACATCCACATTTTTGACCAGCGGTGGCGGAGGCTGTACCGTGGTGGTGGCACACTTCTGATCGCCTGATGATGGGTCGGTGATGATGTCGCTTGTCTTTGGGGTGACACACGCCGTCAGCGGTTGGTTGATGGCCGCCTCTGGTACGACGGGTATCGATTGCGTGTTACCAAGATCTATGGGATTGCCAGCGCCGTCAGTGGTCGCCCATGAGAAAGCAGAGCCCAACTCATCATCGCCATCCGGGTCATTGAATCGGTAGTTGAGCTTCACATTCTTGCTCTCGACGCCGTATACAGTGGCAGGCTCAAACTCGAGATTTCCGACAGTCGGTGTACGCCCCAACACACCAGTGGGTGTTGGGTTAGATGTCACAGCGATTGCCGCACTGGCCAGCAGGGCACTCATGCCAACGATTAAAGCGGCGCCGTACCGTCTGGTTGCAAATAACGTCATTTTGCTCATTCTCAGTATCTCGGTAGTTATCTTTTGTCTTCTGACACTTAGCGTAGGGATGTGCACTCGTTGCCATTTAACTGTAGAGTGTCTAGATACCAACCACACGCTAAATAGATACATTTTTTCTCAACGGCAACGCAGTCTCAAAATAAAAAAAAATAAATAAATATAAATGCAGCATTAAAAATACAACATCAGCATCAACACCGATTGCCTAAGAGTAATTAAAACACCGCTCTACAAGCCTCAATCACTGGCTTTTACTATGATGTCGTCAGGCTACCGGACTGGTCATTGGGACTCCATCCTTTCCTTGACTCAGCATAACCTGTTCGGCATCAGACCATCTTCAACCTTACCTCCAGATTCACCACCCCGCTACACACCGTTTTTGTGGATAAGTGCGGCGTTTTTGCCCAAATCAGCCAGCAAGTCATGACTTCCCCAGCGCTGGGTGACCGCTACACCCGAGGCTTTCTGACAGGTAGGCCGAAAGTATTCAGCTTGTTTATGTCGCGTACATACGCCATGACTTCTCCCACCTGGCCGTTGTAGTTACGCAGACTGACTTTCCCCACCAACAACTGTTTGAACCGATACATTGCCGTCTCTGCAAGTGAGCGACGGTGATACCTCCATATCTTCTTCCTGTGCGCCAGTCCTTTCTTGCGAATCGCCAGCAAGGTGCCCCCCTAAACGCTCAATTAATTGACGAAAAGTTCCGGGTAGGTCGTTCTCTGCGTCCTCCAGGATCTCGGGCAATTGTGGGTTAATGTATGCAATACCTTTCGGAACAATGATGCCATGTTGAGCCAGCAGGCCCCTTATTTGATTAGCTTGTGCCGTTCTGGCTTTGATGAACCCTTATCTTGCGCGATGTAGCGCCGACACGGCTAACTGCTCGCCATTTTTATGGGCACAAACCGCATATTGGGTCGGGTGACGGCTTCGCAGATAGCTTCTGCATCCGCAGCATCATTCTTGTTGGTCTTTACATAGGGTTTCACGAACTGCGGCGCCATCAGTTTGACGGTATGCCCCATTCCTTGCAGTGTATTGGCTCAGTAATGGGCACTGCCGCATGCCTCCATGCCGATCAGGCTAGGAGGAAGATTGCCAAAGAATGAGAGCATCTTATCCCGCTTCAACTGTCGCTTGAGGACCGTCTTGCCATGTTGATCAACGCCATGTAATTGGAAGAGATGTTTTGCCAGATCGATGCCGATAGTCGTAGCCTTCATGGTGGTCGCCTCTCTCATCAGTGGGAACTTACATTCGTCACTTGGGCACTCAGATGCCGTTCTGGGGAGGTGCGCCTCCCATAAAAATATAATTATTATTTTTTTTACTACACATCAGTGTCCAAATCGTCAGAAGGTGCAATAACTTGATAATTTAATAATGGTACTAGCATGTCATTTTCAGTTATTGCCTTAAATACCGCTAACTTTCAACTCATGATATTGGAAAACGCATCAAAGAATGAATTAACGCAGGTGCCAGGAAAACACAACATAAAACACCATATACAGCACGGCACCACGTATGAATTAGAAATTAAAATATCAGCGTATCCTCTTGGTACAAAAGGATGGCATCAAAAATAGAATGTTCAGTGCATAGCATATAATTCATACCATTTACAAACATTGATAAAGGGCTGATTGTTTTAACAAACGCTCCTACTAGAAAATTGATAATGTGCTATAGTTTGTTTTGACCATTGTAGCGACGTTGATTGATGTGCGTTTGTAAGTATACACATTAAGGAGCGAAACATTGCTAAGAAATAAAATTAACTCACCAAATAATGCCACGGCGTTAGCCTTTATATTTTTAATTTTCATCAATACTTTAGGAGCATTTGTCTTCTATCATCAGCTCGTAAAGGACATAAACCAACAGTTAAGTATTTCAATATACAAAGCCGTAGCCTTAATAGATCAGGTTTTTTCTTTTGCAGAAAAAGCAAGCATAGATGCATTATCTGAGTCAGATGATAAGTGTGATGCGATATTGTTAGTCCTGCGAGAAAAGGTTGCTCTTGTTCCCTTTGTAAGGACAATTACATTAGCAAATAAAGGGATGATGTTTTGTTCCTCATTACTTGGGGATGTATCACACGATCGCATCAAAATCCGTGATAAAGATTATCATTCTGGCAGGTTGTTTTTGATGGCTGGGAATAACATTAAAAAAAATCATCCATTGGTTATATTTAGGGAAAATAAGCCACCATTCACTGCTCTTGTTTCTGTAGATAGCGACTATATAGAAATGATATTGAACATATCAAGAGACAATACTGGCATGAAATTTCGTGTAGGTAATAAATCACTTGATGAGTCAGGGGACTACCATTACCATCAGAATGAAATAAAGTCATTTATTTCATTGGAACGTAGTTCAAGAAAATACCCATTTTCCATATATGGCTATACAACATTCTCCAATGCGAAGGATAAATTCAAAGATGAATATGGATTTTTAGCTATTACTTCATTTGTTCTCAGCATACTTGTAGCCTTATTAATTAGACGGCTATTGATGATGCCCGCAAATTTTTCAGATCAAATTAAATCCGGACTTCAAAATAACGAGTTTGTACCCTATTTTCAACCATTAATTGAATCCAACAATAACAGGTTCATGGGTGTTGAGGTACTTATGAGATGGAATCATTCAACGGATGGTATAGTTCCTCCAGACTTATTCATTCCACAAGCAGAAGCATCAGGATTAATAGTTGAGATGACGAGAAAGCTTATAATTGACACAGCTATCATACTTCAGTCTTATCAGCACGCATTACCTAGTGGTTTTCATGTAGGCTTTAATGTTACATCTCAGCATCTAGAGAAAGAATCATTGATTGATGACTGCTTGTATTTCTTTAAAATTTGTTCTAGGGAGAGGTTTACCCTTGTGTTAGAACTAACAGAAACTAGCATTCTGAATTATAGTGATGAGATTATGAAAAGATTAGATAAACTTTCATCTATAGGTGTTGTTTTAGCATTGGATGACTTTGGCACAGGTCACTCAAGTCTAACTACGTTGCAAAACTTTAATTTCAACTGCATTAAAATAGATAAATCATTTGTAGCAAGAATTGGCGATGAGCCTTGCTCGCGTCATATTGTCGACAGCGTTATTTCTTTAGCAAAAAAGCTAGACTTATTTATAGTTGCTGAAGGGGTAGAAACCAACGCTCAAGAAAAATATTTGCGAGAAAAAAGAGTTGATTGTCTACAAGGATATTTATACTCACCACCATTAGATAAGGACCAATTTGGGTTGTATCTGATAAAATCGCAATTTAATAATGTAGAGCGATTCTAAATTGTAGTCCCCCCCAAGTTTAACACATGACCGTGCTGAGTGGGAGCGTCCATCACATCGCTATAAGTGTATTTATTGAGGAAATGTCGGCTACTGTTTAAGACCAATCTATTAAAGATAATAAACGAACATTTACTATTACCAGGTAGCGCATGTGTTTATGTGTAGCTGCACTTCTCATGGCTACTTGATCAACAATAGTTCTAATTACAACACCATAACCTTTGAAACATGTTGCAACCTCATCAGATGCCCACATCATCTAAAATAGTAAAAATCCCCAGTTTTTGTTGATGATCTTTTTCCTATGTCGTTAACGTTCTATGCCTGCTCTTCTCTATTGGCGCGCTATTGAAACTTTTTTAGTCTGCCTGTAGGTTGGATTTTCTATGGCATAGTAAGTAAAATAGTACATATCCATGCTCACTCATGTTTATTTTCACCTAACGTGGCGAGTTCATCTGATATATTTTCATTAGCGCACCTATCTAGGTGTTTACAGCAACAAAAATCATTTTATAACAAAGAAAGCACTTACCGAAACGGTAAGTAATAGTGCTAATTTAACCAGTAAGCCTAGGGAAGGTGCGAACAAGTGGATCGCACCTTCACCACGAACTCTTTGTCCGCATTTGAAATACCCATCACTCTAAAAACCTGACTTTTTGCTTCAAGTGTTCGGCTATTAAGCGCCATTTAGCCTCATTTTCGAGGCTTATCTCGATTTTTGGGCACAGCTATCCCATGCCCGTATCATCTGGTCCACGCGAAACAGATTCGCCAGCGTAAACAACATCGCCAGTTGGTTGTCGTTCTTGCGCAGCCCCTTGAACCGCGCCTTCACAAAGCCAAACTGACGTTTGATGATCCGAAACGGGTGCTCCACCTTGGCGCGGATGCTGGATTTGAGCCTCTCAAAGGCAATCACAGCCTTGTTTTTGCGCGGATGCTTTTTGAGCTCCTTGAGCCTGCCAGGTCGCATTGCAATCGCCCATTGTGCCTTTACATCCGCCAGCTCTTCACGATTTTCCGCACCTTGATATCCTGCGTCAGCGAACACAAATGCCTCTTCGCTATGGAGCAGATTCCCCACTTGATTGAGGTCGTGCTCATTGGCTGCCGTGGTCTCCAGACTGTGCGTCAGGCCACTCTTGGCATCGACACCGATATGAGCCTTCATGTCGAAGTACCATTGATTGCCTTTCTTGGTCTGATGCATCTCGCCGTCACGCTTGTTCTTGGTCGAGCAAGGGGCCTCAATGAGAGTGGCATCGACCAACGTGCCTAGCTTCATCATGATGCCGGCGTCAGAAAGCCATTGGTTGACGGCGTCGAAGAGCTGCCGGGCCAGCTGGTGCAGCTCCAGCAGATGGCGGAAGTTCATGATGGTGGTGCGGTCGGGGATGGCCTGGTCCAGTGAGAGCTTGGCAAACAGACGCATCGAAGCAATCTCGTAGAGCGCATCCTCCATGGCTCCGTCGCTAAGGCTATACCACTGTTGCATGCAGTGAATGCGCAGCATGGTATCGAGTGGGTAGGGGCGACGGCCATTACCTGCCTTGGGATAGACGGGCTCGATGACCTCCAGCATCATTGCCAATGGGAGCAACGCCTCCATACGAGCCAAGAATAACTCCTTACGGGTTTTGCGGCGTTTGCCATTGAACTCGCTATCCGCGAAGGTGAGCTGATGATTCATGCTGAACCTTATCCATGATGCCAAGTGGGGCTCATGATCTCACATCAGGGACTTGTTCGCACCTTCCCTAAAGCGGCTAGGATTGCAGTAGAAAATGTAAAGTGATGGATGCTCTATACAGAGCGGATCTTTGTACGATTCATAGAGATCGTTTCAATTTGCTAAGCTGAAAATCCAATCTGTAATTAGGATCACAAAGCCTTTCCTTTTCAGGGACGTAGTGGTTATCCACCTCATCAGAGAATGGTGGTTGGTGAATCAATTCAAAAGGCGCTCCATGGGGCTGCGGCCCCATGGGCGCTATGTGTTCTGTCCCAGTTGTAGTAGTCTGCTAGCTGCTCATGAATGACCTCAGACTGAGTATCAACAGTATGTATGGAAATGGTATTCACCTGACGGCTGCCCACAAAAGGGAGTGGTCATACAGATTTAAACCGGATAACAAAACGGAACACCTACCGTGTTATCTGGAGTCACCGTATGACCACCAACGAGAAAGGCGCATGTCACAAACTCAGCCTGCTAGAGCTCGCCAAAGAGCTCAATAACATAAGCAAAGCCTGTAAGCTCATCGGCTACAGCCGCCAGCAGTTCTACGAAATTCTCCGTAATTACCAGACCTATGGCGCCGAGGGCTTGCTCGACAAATTGCCTGGCTGTCAAGGGGATCATCCCAACCGGTCGATCCTGAGATTGAGCGGGCCATCCTCGATTACTCCCTTACCAGACCAGCCCATGGCCCACTGCGGGTCGCGCAAGAACTAGCTCTACAAGGTATCAACGTCTGTGCCGGTGGAGGGCGTGGCGCGTGGCAACGGCACGACACCAGCAAGCAGCCAATTATCTCTGCCCATGTGCTCAACGAAACGGTGTTGCCGTTCTTTGAAGCCCATGAGGCTCGGGTCTATACCCATCCTGCCGGATAACGGGCGCGAATTCTGTGGGCGCCCTGACCATCATCCCTACGAGCTGTTCCTGCAACTGGAGGGAATTGAGAACCGGACCACCAAGGTGGTCGCAGAGCAATGGCTTTATCGAGCGACGGCATCGCACACAGCTGGATGAACAGTGCCGTATCAAGGGGGTACGACCCGGTATGAGTCGGTAGAGCAAATGCATATAGATCTGGATAACTACCTGAAGCACAGCAACACCCAGCTACCACATCAGGGCAGGGTGATTGAGGGTCAGAGCCACGACAGTATGTTCATGAAGAGTTTGAAATTGATACCGAAAGAAGTGCGTTCTGAAACAGAGCAAAAAATAGACCAGTTTGCGATCAGCAACGAATGATAACTAGATCTGTAAATCTCCAAAATGCTGGATCAGGCTGTTCACGTTGGCCGGAATGGCTGTGCAACTTCCTAGGAACACGCATCGGAAGCTGAATGACTGAGCTCTACGAGAGATATAATTTTTCTTGCTTTCTCAAAGTGATCTAGTTTCATTTCCATGATCCACCATTGGGCTACTTCCATGAGTAACTCAGGATCGTCATTCTTGTTGGCAAAGAAAGCATAAAATGACACGCCAACATTATGCCCTTTCGCCACAATTTTAGCTTCACACACATTCACAATCTTAGTTCGGATGCAGAGTCTCATTATGCTTCCCTGATGGTTACGGCCATCACACATACGAATATTAAGGAGAGAATAACACTCGGCTTTAGACGTACTATGAATTTCGATAAGCAATGTAATAAAAGACACCGGCTTTAGGCCGGTGTCGGGTGAGCAGCGTCATCATACTGCCAAAAAAGCAGCACATCCATGCTGTAGCCAAGTACCAGTACTTATTTTGCTAGTACAGCCTTAACTATGTTGCAGAAAACAATGGAAATTACAATTGAATTACTTTATTCAATTTTTTTTGAACCTCGACATATACAGAGTACTTAACCCTAGAACATACTTGGTTCATTTTTGATTCAAGCTCCATACTCATCAATTCTTTTGGGTCTTTTCCCATTCGCTGCTGCTCTGCTTTATATAAAACATAAACCTTATATATATCATCTAGCTGTTGATAGTATGCCCTGTACGCAACGCTGTTTAGTTCACGAAGAACTTGGAAATCCTTATGGCAGCGTTCGTCTATTGGTGCATTCAGGTGAGTTTCTTGCTTCTTTCCGTTCACCATCGCGTCTTTTGCTATCAAGGATGGTGATTTTGCGCATCCTGTAAGCATCAACAAAAATGCAAAAAAAATCGTTTTCTTTAACATTTATTCCAAACTCCCTGTAGTACAAGTGACAGTGGTCACCTAAACCAATCTTAAAGACAGCTTTATTATAAAAAAAGCGCATCAAAACATGATGCGCAAAGCACATGACATGGAGATGATACAAAACACAGACTATGGTTTGTTAGCATGTACACATGGAATCATTGCAACTCACAAATTTGTGAAATTAAATCTCACAATTGCGTGAAATGCATAAACCACAGCAACCACCAACAAGCGTCATAATGAACAAAAACTAACACCAAGCCAAATAAAACAATCTATTTATTTTTAATTAAACTTTTTCATCAGTTTGCTTATAGGCGACACCTTAAGTTAAGCGGGGTTCAGATTCATGGCGAAAAAATTAATCTGAGAGATCCTCCCCCTCGCAGATGATGGCCGCAGTTCAGAGGTCATGGGTAATTCAAGGCAAAGAGATCTGTGAACCTCAAGGGATGCGAAACGGGATGTCAGAAATTACTTGATTCATAACTACAACTGGCAGCGTTCAGAGAAACATACAATGACGAGACATAACCAGCACAAGCCGAAGATTGGCCTAACCAAGAACACGAGTTCATTTGGCCACCGCACCTCATCGCTTGACACTGTTTAAGGGGCGTAGAGGTCACTACTGGCATTCCTGCTAGCAGCAACTCGCTAAACGAATCTAGCATAGCATCCAAATACACACTGTTATGTATGTATGATGCAGTAACAATTTTACGAGATTTTGGGGCCGCAGGAAAAAGCATAACAGGTGAAACTGTTGGCGAGCCTCCAATGATGGTAGCTGTTGTGGGGGATTTTGGTGCAAGTGCGAGACCAACAATCATACAGAACTCTGTGGCTAAGATAGCCACAATCCATTTTCTGAACATGGTCACTAAATATCTCATACCTTAACATTTAAATATCATTAAAAATGCATACCCCATGACCATCAAATTCGATAGGCACAGCAAACCCTAATTAACGCCACCAAAAACAACCAGTGATTATCGTAAATAAAACGAAGTCAGACACATTAAGGGTCACGACTCATACTTTAACTAAATATAAATTCAATTAGTTGAGTTCATGCACTCTTAATCTTTATAGCACTGCCTTTAGCCAAGCAACCCCTATAGTAATCAGGCAGTTTTTTTACTACAAGTATGCTCAACAACGTAGCAATGACTAAGACTTAAAATTTCTAAGTATTTTTTATGGCTTTCGCATCTACTACCATCAGCACTACCTACGTAAATACTGACATAACTTTCAAGCCTTCTACTGGGCGTTAAGCAGAGATATGAAAAATGATATACATTGCTGAACTACGACATGCTTACATTCCTCAGCAAAGACAAGAGTAGCGGTGAAACCGTTAGGCTGTCAGTCTTAACTTAAAAAGGCCTCGTACTAACTCATCAGTATCTCAGTGTCAAAAATCAATATTTAGATCTACTGGCTGTAACTACAGCTATATTAATGCGGCGAGGTGTCTAGGGAAGTCTGGGTAATTCGGACAAAGGAATTACAGCTTGCTCAATCAGGCGCATCTGCCAACCGGTTACACAGTGGAGTATTTTTGATATGTGTGCAGTGAGCACGGAGAGCGAACCAGGTGTTATCCACATCAACTGTCTGCACTGGGTGAGCAAGGCCTTGATAGCCGTCATCGACCTGAGCACCTCTACAAGAAGCTCATGGGTATCAAAACAGAGTTGACGACCTTGACACTTTTGGTTGATGCTCACAACCGCTCGCAAGCTTGCTGTCATTTCCAACAGAATACTATCCCCCATGGCGAGCTGAGCGCACTTGGGTAGATTCTGATGAAGTGGCCAATAAAAAACGTAAAGTGCAACAATATCACCATACACTACTCTGTATTCATCACAATGACTCATGAAGTTCCCCTTCAATTACTCTTGTTACATACCTTGATTATTTATCTGACTCCCGAAAATGGGGAGATGAGAGAAGACCATACCACCGCTGAGGGTACTGGACAGGCAGCCTCCCCAGAGGCAGCCAAATAGTGGTCAGGTCATGAGGGTGAGCACTAATACTTATGAGGTGTCACCTCCGTTGCTGGAGATTATGTCAGAAAATAAATCAACGAGATACGCCCCCCCCACCGTTAAACAGAAATCAATCACGACGGAATTATTATTCAACAATATAGCCAAAGACATTGAATTTTACGAGTATTGTCGAATATGCGTTATCAACCTCAGCACAAATAGACGCTTACAAAAAGTCTCCTGGATCTGCTTCTTAATACCCTTTCCATCGAGCTGCATCAAGAGTTCGTAAACGAAAAGTCTGGATATTTGAAAATGCTCCGCCTTGCGACCTGTCGAAGTAGACAGGGAAATGCATGGAGAGGGAAGTTTGCAATTAGAGTCACCATGCTTCATGGCAACATCTACAGTCAGAGATAATTTTCTCCAGTGTTATTTGTGAATCTGTATGCCATATATTTATTGACATCAGCTGCGGCATGCATTCCCATTGCGTTAGCATAACCCTCCCTAAAGGAATACAGAAACGCCCCTGTTATAGTTGTGCCTCAAGAAACGCGCCAGTTCGAGGGGCCGTCCAGAAGAATAACTGGTTTTGTAGATAAGGGTGCTACAGAGCGATTATCCTTAGATGTATATCTGAATGTCCACATGTTGCCATCAACGTTAACAGATGGGTCTTCACTCTGTGGAAATTCAACAGATGTAACCGTGGCAACTTCTACATCTGTGAATTGCGCTATGCCCGAGGACGGAAGGGTAGTTAAAGGCTCTGTTCTCTGCGTTACACAAACTCGAAGTTTGGGACTTTCTTTATCGGCAACATAGCCATAATCAAGATCATCTAGAGAATTGAAACTCAAGGCAGCTCCAGACTTGAGAGGCTGAGTATTCTGTGAGGTTGTCCCATAAACGACCTGCAACTCCACCTGAGTAGAGTTGCTTTCTATTGCAGACACGAATTCATAATCTCTATCATCACTAAACACATACTCAACCTTGAGGGGAACAAAATCAGCATCTGGCATGATTTTTTGAGTGATTGGTGTTCCGCTAGACGCACTCACGAGTCTGACAGATACGGCTGCCGCCGCCCCTTCAATTGGCCCTGATGAATCCGACACAATAGCTCTCACGTTTGCGGAAAGCAGCCCACACAATAATTAAATAAATTAAATACTACTTGATACTTTATGCACATGAACACCTCCAGAAATGGAAACATATAAAAACCATTTGTCAATCTCTATGAAATGATTCAACTAAAAATTCAACATACGATTAGCATTTCACGAGCACTCGAGCAGAACTTTTGCTGCATCCCTAAGCTCACAATACCGCTTAGTGAGCAATGTACGACGTTCAACTCGCCAGCCACCATATTTAGCCAACCAGCGCCTCGGGCGTTGTGGATTCCAATTATCAACCGCTTCACGCAATCTGGCCTCTAGGCAGTGTTCTCAAAATGCTGGTTTTCTGTCCACCAATAGTTCCCGTAAGTAACGAAGGGAGAAAGCCAGCTTGATAAAAGCAGCAAAACTTCCCGCCAGCTTTTCATACCTCGTTGAGAATCGGAGAAACTTCTTCAGCCATCCGAAGCACCGTTCGACCACATTTCTCCTACGATAACGAGCTTTGTCTAACACCAGTGGACGTCCCTTATGGTGCCGTTGCTGGTCGCTGCGTTGCGGGATAACCGCTTTTATCTTTCTGCGCCGGAGTTCTGCCCGCAGAGCCCTGCTGCTATAGGCCTTATCTGCGGCAAGATGAGTTGGCCGAGTGCGATAACGGCCTGATGAAGTCGGGATCCTTGCCATGGCCAACGCACTTGTCGCATATCTGATTTCCGCTGATTGCCCCGGCGAAAGGCAGAACCCCAGCGGTAAACCATTACCATCAGTGACCAAGTGAATTTTGCTGCCAAAACCACCACGAGAGCGACCAAGGGCTTGATTCACCGGAGAGTTTTTTTACGCGCTCCGGCAGCATCTTTGGATGCCCTGACATTGGAGCCGTCAATGCACCACAGGTCGAAGTCGATAAGCCCTTCTTCATTGAGATGCAGTTGCAACGCAGCAAGGATGGCATCGATACGACCTGTACTCAGCCAACGTCGAAAGGTGTTATAGACCGAGCTCCATGGGCCGAAACGTTCTGGCAGGTCTCGCCAAGGTGCGCCGGTATGAAGAATCCATCAAGCACTTGGCGCGGCTCACGAGTAGGGCGTCCGCTTATGCGGCGGCATAGAAAAAGGGGCTCAATAAGCCCCCATTGTGCATCGGTCAACTGGTAACGACGTGACACTGCATAGGTCTTAAGTTGTTGAGAAGATTTGAGATTATATATTCATCACTTTAAGAACACAGCCTAGGTCAGACTGCACTATATTCATATCGTTCAGTTTCACCTTCATTCACTCTACTATCAGAGCAAGCCGAGCTACTCAGCACTACCCGGCTTGCCATGAAATAGCCAGACTTAAAATCACTCTTTGTTAGTAACTACAACCTGCACTTTAAGCTTTTGCATATCCTTGGTCGGCGTGAACTTCTGAGAGGTTGCATCAGGAATGTCGGCAAAAACGCCGGTACCATCGCCAGTTACAGAGTCTCGACCTTCAATCTGCCACTTGTACGCGAGCTTAGCCAGGTCACACGCTTTGTTAACGCAGAGAGGCTCAGCCGTCAACTCGGTCCCAACCTGTGGCACACCATCTACCAACCCGGAAATACTCACTTCATAGACGGAACCTGCAACTGCCGCAACAATGGCATTTGTGGAATCAACTGGTACCCCTGTGTGCGGGTCCGTAACAAGCGGGTCGGTGTTAGGCGTCACACTCAAAGTGATAGAGGCCCCAAGGTCTGCCGTTGTAATTTCATAAGTGCTTGCTGTAGCTGAATCAATGGGGGATTTATCACGCAACCACTGATAGGTGTCTCCGACTGACGGATCGCCATCAACATCACCAAAAATGAAGAGGGCATCAGGGTTGATAGAGAGCTCATCCCCCACATCAACAACCCCGTTGCTGTTTTTATCAATCCAAGTGATGGCACCTGCCGCCATAGTTGGAGCTCGCCCCATAATGGTGCCTGTAGGGGGGGAGGTCACGGCAAACACTGACGCAGCCTCCCCAAAAAAAAGCATACCTACAACAGCACTGGCAACTGCGCCTCTCTTAAACCCCAAAGCCCACTGATACTTCATACTTACTCCTGAATATTATTGTTTGCGCTCTTTTCACGTATTTGTCGTCTCACTTGGCATAGGCGCGACAAACAATTTAAAAAAGGTGGTGCCAAAGCACGGAGCACCACCCACTCCAGAACTAACCAACACTGTGCAGCCACTGGCTCACGGCATTGAACGCTCACTAATAAAGCCTCTGCACCAATCAACCACCGCCCTAACCGGAGCGATTAGTTGGCGGCTGCCTTGGGCGCAATCTCGACCCACAGCTGAGCTCGCTGCTCATTAGCGGGCACAAGGTATTCATCACTATTGGTTGCGCCCGTAGCGGTGCGGGTCACTCCATCCACCCCTTTGGCGTACCAGGTGAAGTCAAACTTGGACACATCACAGTCGGCAGCAAGGATAGAGTCCGGACATGTGAGCTTCGCCTTCCAGGTGGAGCCAACAATGGGGTTGGTACTCCCGGCACCACTCACCTCGGTGTGGACCGGGCCAC